>DSAR01000024.1 GCA_011046405.1 Chloroflexota bacterium
CGCCGCCGGGCGGATGGTGCGGGCGCAATCCATCACCGCCACGCTGGTGTACACGTACAACCACAGCGGCCTGCGCGTGGCCCAATCCGTGGACGGGGACCCGACGAGCTTTTCCTGGGACTGGGCACTGCCGCTGGCACAGGTAATGACAACATCCGATGGAGTGTTGTCTCTCTATGGCTTGGGACGGATTGGAGAGGTACAAGGTGGCGAGTGGGCCTACCAACTTTCAGATGCCCTGAGTTCAGTGCGGCAATGGAGTGATGGCAACGGAGCAGTGACTTACGCTGGCGGGTATACACCATTCGGCGTGGAGATGTGGCGCGAAGGCAACACGACCAGCGCATGGGGATACACCGGCGAGTGGCAAGATCTCAATCTGGGCATGCTGTATCTTCGGGCAAGGTGGTATCAGTCGGCGGTGGGACGGTTCACGCGGAAGGATCCGTGGAGTGGGAATGTCCGTCAGCCAGCCACGATCAATCCTTATATCTACGGCCTAAACAACCCGGCGCTGTGTACTGATCCCAGCGGAAAGTGGTGCATAGCCGGCTTTGACGTTGGTCCAGGGCGAGGCTGCACTGATTCACAGCGCAAACAATGGGCTGCATTCTGGAACACTACAGCGGGGTTTGTTTCTTCGCCTGCTTTTGCCGAGGGCTTTCTGCTTGAGTTTGCAGATTCAGTCCTTGCAGGTGGAATCAGCATTCCGAGCTTTGTATTTGAGCATTGGCTCAATCATACCAACAATTATCAACTTCTTCAGTTTTTCACTCAATTCATGTTGTTGAGCTGTAGTAGCGGCCCTGAATCCTACGAGGCTCTCCGTGCACCGTACAGTTACCTCTTCAATCGCCCTGACCCTTACTTCCAGCTTGGCCGGGCAGTGGGACGGGTAACCGCACTAGGACTGGCGCTAGGTGAAATCGGGATATCGGTCTCAGGGGGTACCGCCAGTGTAGCGATCGCAGGAACGGGGATAGGCGTGCCACTCGGAGCTGGAGGGTTGGTAGTTTCGGCAGAGATCGGCGCTCACGCTGCAGCCGTGATTGGGGTGGTCGTAGTCAAGGAGATGGCCGATCACCTCGTGATGTCGGTCGTGAGAGGGGGTTTGCCTAGTGGAGGAGGTGGTATGGGAGATGGCGGTGGCGCGAGCAACGCGAACCGTCCTGACTACTCAGGGCCACCTGAAGGGTGGGAAAATACGAGGCCAGAAGACCTAGATCCGCGCCAAGGTAAGAAACTACAAGATGCATTAGCTGATAGAGATTACCGGCCCTCTTCAAATTTGGTCACCAGTGATCCGAGACTAAAAGATACCGCAAAGTTCAATTACGTGATAGACTCCAAAGGCAACATATTGGTAAGCCGAACAGGGCACCATCCAGATATGGTGAATGGGCAAAATGTCTATGGCGCGGGTGAGATGTTTATCAATCAGAGTGGCGAATTTGTGTGGATAAACTCCCGATCCGGTCATTATCTGCCAGATGGAGCAAGTTTCTTTCCTTACTTAGAAAATCTTATGCAGGATCTTGGAATAAGAGTCGCCCCTGGCACTATTTCAAGTAGCTTTCCTTGATGACATTTGATGGTGTATGTCGTCTGTCTGTCAAAAAAAGGCTCTACGCGAATTCGTGGGGTAGAAGACGACCAAAGTTTGGAACATTTCAATCATACCCCATATATACGCAGAGAACATTTGAGGCTACTAAATGTCGGTTGTCCAGGAAACCGATCACGCTTCGAACCCTGTTTACCCCACGAATCCGCGTAGACCCAAAAAAAAACTTAACTTGGTAGTTAAGAGGGAGGTGAAACGTGATCAAAACGATACTTTTGGCAGCTCGGCCAAGGGAGAGGGAGATCCTTCGCTCAGTGATCCAAGAAGGAGGCCATGAAGTTGTAGTTGTTGATTCACTGGATAAAGCCCATTCCCATCTCAATGAGACACAATTCCAGATTGCAGTAATTGACGAGGATTTCGACGGACCAAACACAGGATGGAAGTTAGCTGAGGGTATCCGGAGACATGTAACTTCCGACTTGAAAATCATCGTATTGACCAGAGGAGATTATCATAAGTATTTTGAAAGTAAGGAATTCGAGGGGAAATTCGACTGGGTAATGGGTTTCCCGATCAGTTCTGAGCAATTACTCCACGAGTTAACTCGGAAGTGATCTGTACTGGCTCGATTTCTGGGCAGAGCCGGACGCTAACCATTGCTCGATCTAACACGCTGTACCTCATCGGCCACGACACGTTGGGCCAGTACGCGGACGGCTGTGCTGGCCGAAAAGAACATCCGTTCAGGTGCCAATCAAAGTGGAAGCAGAACCACGTGTCTCAGAGCGTATCGAAAGCAGAGAATGGGCGGGTAGTGTTACTCAATCAACAAGTCATCTCCTCAATCCAGGCAGTTGCAGGTTGATTGAGGGGACTTTGGGAAGACAGGGGCTGGAAACTGGCACCAGAAAACCTACAACCTGGCGCACAAAAGCTATCCGGTCTGTGGATAAAAGAAGCCTGAGCCAGTAGTTATTTTTCCCCATACCACAGGGGACGGACTATCAAGTAGTTTGTGGAAAAAGTTAGTGCAGGTAGCCGGAAGACTGGTGAGTTACCTGACCAGCCCCCTCCGCTGCCTGCCAGTAGTAATCGTGGTGCAGTCCACTGAGCACGGGGCGAGATACGATTTTCCCACTGGCTGGTGGTCCCTCTGGCCGCTCCGGCTGGCACGGAATGTGCTGCTCGATCCCTTGGTGAGGACGGGCGTGGTTAAAGTAAGCCATGTACTCCTTCACCAACCAGTCGCAGCACGCAAGTAGTTACGACTGGGCCTTTGGCGACGGGGAGACGAGCGCCGAGACCGACTCGGTCCACGTCTACGGGACGGTGGGGGTCTACACGGTGACGCTGACGGCGACGGGGCCGGGCGGCACAGACGTCCACACACGCGCGCGTTACGTGACGGTCAGCGGGAGCGACCCGATCACGCTCACCCGCGTCATCTCCTACACGTACGATCCCCTGGGACGTTTGACCGCAGCCGACTACTC
>DSAR01000536.1 GCA_011046405.1 Chloroflexota bacterium
GCCCATGTACCAATATACCGGTCTACCAATATACCGGTCTACCAATATACCGGTCTACCAATATACCACCTCCGTAGGGTTTCCGTAGGTTTAGCGTAGGAAAGTCGTCAAGTACGACATAGGAATGTGTGCTATGATGTACGCGAAGTTAGAAATATGGTTTTTCTTCTTCTCCTCCTTTTGGTGAGAGTCGGGGATGGCGACCCCGACTCTCTTCTTTTTTGTCTCCCTCCAGCGCGCGCTCGAGACTTCTTTTTTGACATCTCCCTTTAGAGATCCCACCGTCTCCTCTCATTGACGCCGGGCAACGGGGGATTGACTTCCCCTCCATTCCAGTGTAATATAAATGCCAAGAGGAAATAGGAGGAGGACAAACGTGACCCGTCACGCGCACACTCGTTCAGCATCTCCAGGGAAAGCATCGATCAACGCGGCCCCGATAGCTATACGCCTGGTCGTCATCGTCGCTTGCATCGCCGCCATCATCGCCACCAATCAGGGGGCCAAAGGCGCCCCACCCTCGACGTCCATCCCACCAGCCAATACCCAAGTCCCACCCCCTACGCCCGATGTTGTCACGAGCACTATCTCAACCTCCCCTACGCTTGCTCCTCCCCCCACGAGCGAAAGCGTCCCCACCACGCCCCAGGTCACCGTGACCGTCGCCTCCTCACAAGCTCCCCGCATTGGCATCGTCGCCGGTCACTGGGGCAGCAACGATACGGGAGCGATATGCCCCGATGGCCTGCAAGAGGTCGAAATCAATTACGAGGTGGCCCAGCGGGTGGTCTATATCCTGCAAGCCCTCGGCTACGAGGCGGATCTCCTGGCAGAATATGACTCACGTCTAAGGGGATACGAAGCCGACGCACTGATCTCCATCCACGCCGACTCGTGTGAGCCTTTCCCCAATGCCACGCCGCCCGCCAGTGGATTCAAGGTCGCCAGCGTTCAGGATAGCATGGTGCCGGAACTCGAAAGACAACTGGTCGTTTGCCTGACGCAAAGTTACGCCGCCCGGACAGGGTTGTACTTCCACAAAAACAGCATCACCTACGACATGATCTATTATCACAACTTCTACGAAATCCACAACGATACGCCTGGCGCCATCATCGAAACTGGCTTCATGCACGCCGACCGCGCCATCCTGACGGAGCGATCCGACCTGATCGCCCAGGGGATCGTCGACGGGATCATTTGCTTCATCGAAAGCGCCTCGCCTTAAATCAGACCCCCATCCAGGGTAGCGCCCATGATCCAATCTGGAATTAGCGCAAGAAGAGGAGAGCCAAGATGGCATTTGCAAAAGCTGGTCTCATGGCGGGCAACGGTCCAGCGACGACGGCCGACCTGGCAGCCATTCAACAAGCCCAGTTAGAGGCGCTCAAGTTACGGGCCATCGTCAATCCGGCATCTGATTTGACTGCCTATCGCGACACTGGGGTCGATACATTCCTGGTTCAACTCCTGAGCCCTGAACCGGGAACGCGCCCCACGTCGCCCCAGATGTTCGTCGATTATTTTGCCGAAGCGATAGAAGCATACGTCCGGGCCGGCACCTTCGATTTCGAGATCCACGGCGAAGCGAATTTGCGCGAACGTGGATACGGTGTCTCCTGGGCATCCCCAGTCGCTTTCGGCGACTGGTTCGCCGCCGTGGCAGACATCTTAAGGACGACCTTCGGCCCCGGGATACGGGTGGGTTTTCCCGGCCTGACACCGCCCCCGCCCCGGCAGGCAGGCCCGTCGCCCGCCATCTCCCAGCGAGATTTTCTCGCCGCCAGCAGCGCCGCAGTGAACGAGGCCGATTTCGTCTGCTGTCACGTCTACTGGGACAGCGCTGATGGGTTGCGCGCCTTCGAAGGCGGGATGCGCTTCATCCGTCAATATCTGGAGGCTTTCCCCACCGTGCCGCTGGTGATCTCTGAGTTTGCCAACGTCAATCCCAACACCAACAGCGCGAGCAAGGGGGATCAATATGCCGAGCTCTACCTCACCTGCGCCCAGTACGACAAGTGTGAGCAAGATTGGCCGGGCAATCCGGTCCACTGGCCACGCATCCAGGCCGCCTATGGATTCCTCCTGCGCTCCCCCGACCCGACCTATGCGTCACAGGTCTGGATAGCGGCCGATGGGGAAATGAAAAGTGTCGTCGAGCGCGTCGGCGCCTCGTATTCCGTGTTGTGTGCGCGCCAAAGGCTTATCGCTTACACCGCGCCACATTAATCCTAACCCGGACAAAGCCAGAACCAAAAAGGAATCTTTGACTGCCAAATTCTTGCTCGCTGTGCAAGGATTCTATCGTTAGACGCACCGGTGAAGGCTATGGAAAGGCCACCACTGCTTGGTACGGAATATGTTCTGAGACTGAGACTGCAGCCTGAGGAAGCCTTGGCTCGACTGCGTAAGGTCGCGAGGCCGCGGGCGCATCGTCTTGCGGACCTCCTATGGAGGCGGGAGCGTCTGACAGAGGTGGAGGGATCTGTAGTGGGTAATACCTTTCACATCTACTGCTACAAGGAGGATGACGAAGATGGGATCCTATGGATTGGCTTTGGTCCCTTGGGGATTTCGCTGCGATCCAGAGATCTGGGGCTTGGGCCCGCGTTTGTCGGGCGAGTCGAGCCGGCTGAGCATGGGAGTATTCTGCGCGGGAGGTTTCGCGTATCCATAGACTGCTTCGTCATACTGTTGGCATGCTTCTACATTCTGTCCGAATGCGTGGTCCGCTGGTCAGAGCTGCACAACTGGATTTCGATCCTGCTCGGACTGCTGCTGACAGCACTGGCCTATCGGGCTAGTGGCTTGATGTCTCGCGTGACCACAGGGGCCAGCCGCACGATCAACCTTCTGGAGAGGACCTTCTTTCACGCGGTTGTCACTGAGGAGAATCGAAACGACAATGGGGAGTAATTCGATGCGTGGCCTTCACTACCCGACGTTCGTGACCAAGAGCCTGGTTTTCTATCACGAATCACACGAGTGGTCGAATTTCACGAATGGCTACACTGAAATAACCCTAGATTTCACCACAGAGACACAGAGAGCACAGAGA
>DSAR01000510.1 GCA_011046405.1 Chloroflexota bacterium
CGGATGGAGAGACGTGGTGGCCCGCGCTTGATCAGGTCTTCGATTGGTCCGTGCGAGAGCACCCGGACGGCTCCTCCACGCTGGCCATCAAAATGTACCCCTTCTACTACAACGCATCGACCACCAACGTCCAATTCTACCGCAACTATACCTTCACCGTCCAGGTCGTCTCCTCGACCGTGCAGATCACGTCCCTCTCCACCGACGAGAACGCCTACGCTCAGGGGGACGATGTGCTGATCGACCTGGCGCTCGAAAACGCGGGCGACGCCCAGGACGTCATCGTCAGCGCCGTCGTCAAGACACAGGCGGGCGACGTGGCGGATGGCCTGCTGCTCCAATCGCTGCATGGGTTGACGGGGACCGCATCCTACGCCCTCCGGTGGGACAGCGTCGGCTTCGAGCCGGGCTATTACGCCGTCGAGGCAGAGGCGCGGGACAAGGCCGGGGACGTGCTCGACCGGAAGACGGCCCAGTTCCGAGTGGGGGTTTACGCTGGCGAGATCGCCGCCTTTACCACCGGCCCAACGTTCTTCGACGTCGGAGACACGATAGACGTGTCGCTGGTATTCAGCAACACCGGCACCGTTCCTCTCACGGGCACGGCCGTCATCCGCGTTCAGGACGACGTCGGCGAGGTCGTCGCGCGATTCAGCCGCGAGGTCGCCAACCTGGCCGTGGGCGCAGCGCTCCGCTTCGACGACGCCTGGGACACGTCCGGGGCGGCGAGGGGCGACTACGCCGTGATCGGGTACGTGTTGTACGACGCCCGGGCCACGGCCATCAAGACCGCCATCGTCAGCACAGAGACCTACATCTATCTGCCAGTGATCCTGAAAAGCGGATGATGAGCCAAACAAAAGCCAGCAGCGCGATCACCGGCAAACTCTTGGCGCTGATCTTCACGTTGACGCTCGGCTGCGTTCCCGTGCTCGTAAAGCCATCGAACGCGGCGATAGAGGCGAAAGCGACGGACAGTCCAGCCCTCTGCCCACCGCTCGCCCCGCCCACCGGCCCCACCGTCACCGTCTCCACTGAGGCGGACCTGCGTCACCAGGCCGCCAACGCTGCCCCTGGCACGACGATCATGGTGTCGGCAGGAACTTACAACCTCCAGGACGCCGTGTGGATACAGCGCGACGGCATCGCCATCCGCGGCGCGACCGGGAACCGCGAAGACGTCATCCTGGATGGCGGCGGCATGCTGACCTGGAGCCACACCCACGTCATCGCCATCAATGCCGACGACGTCACCATCGCCGACCTAACCATCCGCAACGGCGACGAGCACGGCGTCTCGGTGCAGGGCAGCGACCGCCCCACCCTCTACAATCTCCACATCCTGGACACCGGCTACCAACTGGTCAAGGTCAATCCGGTAGGCGACGGCAGCGAGGACGGCCTGCTGGCCTGCTCCCGCCTGGAATACACCACCACCTCGCCCGAGGATTACACCAACGGCATCAGCGCCCACGACGCCCATCGCTGGAGCGTGCGCGACAACCAGTGGTACCGCATTCGCACGCCGGGAAACGCGCCAGCGCCCACCATCCTGTTCTGGTCCGGTTCGTCGGACACGGTCGTAGAGCGCAACCTGCTGGTGGACTGCTACCAGGGCATGGCCTTTGGCAACGCCAGTCACGGCCCGGGCGACCACACCGGCGGCATCGTGCGCAACAACATCATCTATGCCTCCCAGCCCCACGACTCGGTGATCGAGATGGTCCACGCCACCGGCTGGCTGGCAGCGCACAACACCGCCCTGCTGCTCAACCCCGCCCCCGGCCTGACCTGGGGGATGGAAGCGCGCTTTTCCGACACTTCCGGCACGTTTGCTTACAACCTGAGCAACATGGACATCCTGCCCGACCGGGATGGGGCCAGCGCTGCCGGCGTGGGAAACGTCACCGCCGCCCAGAGCAGTTGGTTCGTGGATCCCGCCGCCGCCGACCTGCACCTGGTGGGCACGGCTACAGACGCCATCAACCAGGCGGCGCCGCTGGCCCAGGTGAGCGACGACTTCGACGGCGACGCCCGGCCCATCGGCCCGGCGCCGGACGTGGGGGCCGACGAGTACGGCGTTGCCCCGCCGGCCGCCGTCGGCGACCTGCGGGTGAGCCGCGCCGTCACCGGTACGGACACGCTGACCGCCACGCTCCGCTGGACGCCGCCCAGTGGGGCCGTCACGGTCACGCTGCGCTATGCCGCCGTCCGCATCACCGAGGCGAACTGGGCCGGGGCCGCGCCGTTGACGGCTGACCCGCTGCCCAGCGACACGGAGGCGTTCACCGCCGCGACGCCCTACGCGGGGGGGGGACGACCTGCTTTGCGCTCAAATCGTGGCATGCAGGAGGAGCGTCGGCGCTTTCCAACAACGGGTTCTGGCCGGCGCGGGGGGTCTATCTGCCGCTGGTGTGGAGATCGAATTAGGGGGATTGGCTACCCTACACATCTTCTTGAATGAGGGTTTCGACCGTGGCGCGACGGCGTGCGGCGATATATTTGACGCGCTCGAAAGTTTGATCGTCGAGATGCAACTTTATGATGGTCACGAGATCCCTCCCAAGGCCCAAAGAAACCAAGCACAATTTTATTGTATCACACATCGTTCAATCGTATCATCTCAATAAACCGGGGCAAACTCGCTCGGGCCGGTCTCCTGACCGTGCCCGCTGTGGCTCGGTCGGGAGACCGGCCACAGCTCCCCAACTTATTGAGAAGATACGTTCAATCGGCAAGTGAATGCATTCTCGGTCACGTCAAGCACAGAGGAAAGGAGACTCGCAAATGAACCCCAAAAGAACGTTCCACATCTGTCTATTGGCTCTCGCTGTCATCATGGGCGGGACCGGGCTGCTGCTCCTGACGGGCGCGCCGCTCCCACGCGCCCGGGCGGCAGTTCGGGCGGTCGTGCCTCTCCCCCGCGCGTCGGCCGACGGAGAGGCCGCTGTCCGTCCCGCGCCCCTGGCCCTGGCCGCCGAAGACCCCAGCCCGCCCGACGAGCCGGTCAAGCTGATCTTTATCCACCACTC
>DSAR01000207.1 GCA_011046405.1 Chloroflexota bacterium
CCCCTGCCACTCAGCCGCATCCTGGGTGGTCATCCCCGGCTGCTCATCGTAGGGCCGCCAGGCGCCGGTAAAACGAGCGCGCTCGCCTACGTCGCCATTGACTGTGCCCGGCGCTTGCAAGACGACGCACACGTTGCACACGTCAAACTGGATCAGAAACGGCTACCTATCTATCTCTCGCTTCTGGCGTTGGAGCCAGCAGCAGAGGCGGTAAAGCCTGACGAAACAGAGATTGACATCCTGGATCACCTGGATAACGATGAAGAGGGCGAGGACGAGGACAAAGCCGAAGTCGAGGTCATCGAACCTCTCGAACTCGAAAATGAGGATACAGAAAACACGACGCAGGAACACGGCGATACACTTCAGGAAAATCCACTGGAGAGACTTATTGAAGCCGCTATCGTGACCATTGACGGCAGTCAGGCCATGCAGACGGTACTCAAACAGGGTCTGGAGGCCGGTCGCGCCGTCGTCCTGATCGACGGATGGGCTGACGTCGCCCCGCACCGGCGGCCAGAAATAGCCGCGTGGCTCGCCACACTGATCGAACAACTGCCGGGTAATTGGTGGTTGACCTGCGCCGGTGAACGTGGTTATGCACCGCTGGCCGAGATCGACTTCGTCCCCCTGGAAATGCTCGCTTGGGACAACCGTCAAATCGAGCAATTCGCCAACCGCTGGGCCGCAATCGACTTATCGGCCAACGCTTTCCGCCGCGCCAACGTCCCGGTCAGCGACGAGGAAAGAGCGCCTACCTTTGCTCGCCAGTTGACGAGCAATTTACAACAAATGGCCCGGGCCGGCGCTTCGACTTTCGATATGGCGCTCTATACATTCACGTATTGTGTCGATGGAAAACCCTCGACGCCATCGCCGACTCGGTACACCCCCACATATCAGCGGGCTCTGAACCTGCTGCTTCCCCCAGAGGAGGCTCCAAAGGAGGCCCCAAAGGGGGAAGAAAAATCCTGGTTGACGGTCGCCTGCCGGCAGGTATTAGAGCACGTCGCCCTCGATCTCCAGCACGAGCGGAAAATGCTCGTCAACCGCCAGACACTGGAAGCCTGCATCGAAGCGGCTCTGCCTGTTGCCAGGGAATTGCCCGCACGGGCGGAAAAACAGGTCTTCACGGCCCTGACGAAAAAGCACGGCGCCCTGCTCCGAGCGCTGGGATCCGATCACTACGTTTTTCAGCACGTTCTTTGGCAAGCCTACCTGGCCGCTTGCCAAATGGGCACACTGGACGAGGACACCTTGTTATCCTGGCTGGACGCTCAGACCCACGACCCGCGCCTGGCTGCCTCATTCCGCTTCTACGCTGAAATCGGCGACATAACGCCTTTCGTGACTGCCTGGATGCGGGGTCAGGACGATATCTTCCATACCCGCCTCAACGTCCTGAGCACCTGGATCCGCGCCGCTCCCGATAACGCGGCGTGGCGCAATGGGGCCATGGCCGTCCTGGCAAAGAGCTTTTTGCAGCCTCATCTGCCCTGGCGAATCAGAAAAGCCTTGGCCCAGGCGCTGGTGACGACCGGCATGTCTGGGATCCGCTATCTCTTCAAACAAGCCTTGCAGCACAATGAGGATACGATCCGCATCGCCGCTGCCTGGGGATTGAGTCGCGTAGCGACCGAAGCGGATATCCCCACCCTGGCGGGCGCGTTGCAAGATGAAAACCCCGACGTGCGTGAAACGACGGTCCGGGGACTGGCAAACCTCGGAACCGACGCAGCCGCCCGGTTGCTGGCGCGGGTACTTCTGGAAGGTGATGAGGCTCTCAGCCTCATCGCTGGCGAGGCCCTGGGGCAGTGCGGCGCAGAAGGCGCCAGCATCCTGGAAGAGGCGATCGAACTGGAGGATGTGGTCGCGCGCCGGGCCGCTGTCATCGGCCTGGCTCAACTGCAAGCCAAAGGTCTCTTGGAAAAAGTCGCGCGGGAGGACGATCAGTGGATCGTTCGCTCGGCTGCGTCGGCAGCCTTGGAAGACATCGAGGCTCAGAAAAAAAGGGTTGGGGTCGAGGCGCCCGTTGAACTGGATCAACTTCCCTGGCTAATCTCGTGGGCCGCGTCTCAGGGCGAAAGCGTGGGTATGGGTGAGGCGGCTCGGCGCACTCTCCTGTGCGCGCTGGCGGAAGGGGATCCTCCCATCCGCATCGCCGCCGCCCAGACGCTGGCCCAGGTCGGCCGCGCGGCAGATCTTGAGGCATTGCAAGCCGCTCTGGTCACAGATGACCCTCAAGATAACCATCAAGTCATCAGCGCTGTGTTAGAAGCGTTGGCCCGCATCAGTCACCGCTACGAAGTCAATGTCACATCGGCCAGGCCCTCAGCGCCATAAGTCTCCCGGCACACCGCCGTTTCAGAGCCAGACGCCGTGTGTGACTCAAAAGCCCCCATCAAATCAACGCAGCGAACATCACCTGGAACATCTGCCGCACAAACCACAGGATGATCAATGCGATCATGGGCGCGAAATCCAGCCCCCCCATCGGCGGAACGTAGCGACGGATCGGTATCACGAGCGGATCGGTGATCTGAATCAAAAATCGGACGATTGGATGGTAGGGATCGACCCGGAACCAGGATAAAATCGCCCGTGCAATAAAGGCAAATGAATACAGATTAATCAGCCAATCCAGCAGTTGAAATAGGAAAAGAGTCACACAAACCTCCTACAGACTGCGATGAAACTACTGCTCGCCGGCTGGTGGACTGACACTTTTAACGAAACCGAACACGGATTAACACAGAGGCTCTCTGCTAGTTCGCCTGGTTGGCTTAGCAAGTGGTCAACTTTTCGCCGCTACCATGCGAAATCCCAAAGAACCAACACAGATTCATCTGGTTTTTATAGATCTGTGTGAATCTGTGAAAATCTGTGTCCAAACACTTTATGTGTTGGTTGAATGTTGAATTTGTCAGCCAACCAAGCTCGCCGGGTATCTTCTCAATAAGTTGGGGAGCTGTGGCCGGTCTCCCGACCGAGCCACAGCGGGCACGGTCAGGAGACCGGCCCGAGCA
>DSAR01000465.1 GCA_011046405.1 Chloroflexota bacterium
GTCACAACATCGTCGATCCGTTCGAGGATACTGAAAGTCGATGGCGCGCGCCTGGCGGTAGAGGTCGCCGCCAGTCACAACATCGTCGATCCGTTCGAGGATACTGAAAGATAGAGTTAAATTAGAGGATAAGGAATTAGAAGTAAAGTCACAACATCGTCGATCCGTTCGAGGATACTGAAAGTCTTGCCGAGCACACGGCCGCCGTCGGTCGTGAAGTGTCACAACATCGTCGATCCGTTCGAGGATACTGAAACTCATAATAACTGAAGGAGAATCAAGTAATGAATGAAGGACACAACATCGTCGATCCGTTCGAGGGTACTGAAACTTCGATGATGTACCACAGGGGAGGATGCACGTCGCCCGGGACACAACATCGTCGATCCGTTCGAGGATACTGAAACAAATCCGTTACGTCTTTTAGCTCCCATACCAAGCGCGGACACAACATCGTCGATCCGTTCGAGCATTGTAAAGATTTGTCAAGTCGGCGGCGCATAGGCAAGATAGAGGCAGGGGGCAATAGTCGAAAAACGGCTTCGTTTTTCGAAAAGAGGTGTAGAGAGGTATAGCGTCGAACACAGTCGAATAGCCGCTGTTTCGAGAGCAGGCCATCATCCGGGGGGACCTCTCGCGCTCTGTGGCGCCCAACCACATACGGAGATATACGACCTAAGTGATCATCATTTCTAAGCGAGCCACAAGCCACAGTGCGCGCCCGACCGTCGGGACGAGGCTTGGCCGTCAAGCTCGAGGGGCGACTCACAAGATAGCTTAGAACGCTATCCGCTAAACACCTGTCAAGGGCACTGGCGACGCAGCCGCCCCCCAGGGTCGGCCTCCCGCTAGACAAAGCGGTGGAACTGTGCTAGACTGGACGGTGTGAGCGAGGCGCTTATCCTGACGCCGCTCCCCGCCAGTTCTGGCACTGGGGCGGGCCGCGAGGCCGGTACCCCATCAGGCGGGTCGAGCACCGGCGGTCACGCCGGGTAGGTGTCGCACAGCAGGAGAGCCAGACCACATCCGAGGGGGCGGTCGGGAGCCAGTAGGCGCCGACCGACTCTCTGGGATGGCGCGAGGCGCTGCTGCCCGCGTGAGACAGAGCAGTTGTCATTAGTCGGTGTTTGTTATCCACGTGTTTACTCCTCTCGCTAGAGGGTCGGCCGCCATGGTCCGGGATGAGGGCTCTTCTTGGAGCGGTGCTGGCGGTAAGCGATCCAATAGTTGCGCCAACGGGCAAAATCGTCGGGATGTGTGTCGTCACGATAAGACCGGTCGTCCAGCAGGAGGCGAAAACAGGTACGATGGAGCTTGTGAGCGGTGTGGATGGCGGCGCCCCAGATGCCTTTACCTCGTTCCTCGGCGGCGATGAAGGTCTGCCCGAAGGTGGGGTGGTGACCGGCGACCATCGTGGCCATCCAGGTTAAGACGTGGCGATAGAAAGGGTCGCCGTGCCGGGAAATGCCAAACTGCTTATCCGGATTATCGTCGCCAGATTGTTTCAGGATGGTATCGAAGCCGACGTAGGCCCAGACCTGATCAGCCCAGTCGAAGCGAGGCGGGTGGCCGATGAGGTCGAGATAATAGGCCGCCCAGACGGGAGACATCCCACGAATAGAGAGCAGATGGCGGGCGGGGGTGACGTGGGCGATGGCCTCCAGATGTTCCTCGGCCCATCGTCGTCGCTGAAGCCAGTGCTTCTCATCGGCGAGGAGCTGTTGTAGACCGGTGACGTAGACCGCTACGACCTCTGGGGATCTGAGCAAGCAGTTGTTGGCACAGTCCCAGATGCGGCCCGCCGTGGCGGGGCCACAGCGGGCGTCGTGTCGGTGGAACAGGTCGATGATGCCCTGCACGTCCAGGTCGCGGACGTGGTAGGGGTTGGGACAGTGTTCGAGAAGCAAGCGCATGGAGACACGCTCCAGGGGCTTGGACTGAACGACGGGTCTGGGGATAGGCAGATCGGGGTGAGCGCGTTTGAAGCGACTGACGTTGACCACGGCGCCGGGCCAGATGCGGTCGAACTGACGTTGGATTTCGATGCGAGCGGCTTTGAGCTTGCGGGAAGCCTGGCGGGAGAAGAAGACGTACTGGTGAAGCGTGGCGACGTTGGGATCAGGCAAGGCGGCTGGCGTCCCGTGTCCTTGCCGGCTTTATGGTGTACAATGCCCGCCACAATCCAATCATGGTTTAATAGTGCCTATCCAGTGACATTCTTGTTTTTTGTGCGAGAATTTTGCATACGAGGCGCTCCTTATTGGTTCCGGCTCTGTCCGGGATAGGAAGAAGTTATGCTAAAACAAGACGAAATCGAACTTCTGGCCCCTGCGCGCGACCTTGAATGCGGCATCGCCGCCATCGACGCCGGCGCCGACGCCGTCTACATCGGCGCGGCTCGCTATGGCGCCCGGGCCAAGGCCGGAAATGCGCTAATCGACATCGAAACCCTGGCCCGCCACGCACACACTTACTGGGCCTGGGTATACGTCACGCTCAACACGCTGCTCTACGACGATGAGTTAGCACAGGCCGTTCGCCTGGCCCATCAACTCCACGATGTGGGCGTGGATGCCCTCATCATCCAGGACGTGGGGCTCCTGGAATGCGACCTGCCGCCCATCCCCCTGATCGCCAGCACACAAATGCACAATCACACGCCAGAACGGATCGCCTTCCTGGAACAGGTCGGCTTCAGCCGCGTCATCCTGGCCCGTGAACTCAGCCTGGCCCAGATTCGGGCCATCAGCCAGGCAACGACGATCGAGTTGGAGGCATTCATCCACGGCGCGCTGTGCGTCAGCTACAGCGGGCAATGCTACATGAGCTACGCCATCGGCGGGCGGAGCGGCAATCGCGGCGAATGCGCCCAACCCTGTCGCCGACTTTACAGCCTGGTCGATCAGGAGGGTCAAACATTGGTGCGCGACCGGTATCTCCTCTCACTAAAGGACCTGAACCTGACCTCGCACCTGGCTGAGTTGATCGATGCCGGCGTCTGCTCCTTCAAGA
>DSAR01000297.1 GCA_011046405.1 Chloroflexota bacterium
GGCAGGAGATGGGCCAGCACCTGGACACCGGTCACACCGCCTACCTGGGCGGGGAAATCAGCCACACCGGCTGGTGGACCTATTACCCCGTGGCCTTCACGCTCAAGACCCCCCCGCTCACGCTGGCGCTGTTGGGTCTGGGTTTGATCGCGGTGCTGGCGGGCGGCCCACGTCGTTGGCTGGCGAACGCCCCGCTGTGGGTCTACCTGGGCGGGTATGGCGCGGCAACGCTGTTGAGCAACGTCAACACCGGTTATCGCTTTCTGCTCCCGCTCCTGCCGTTTTGCTTTCTCCTCATCGCCGCTTTGATCCCTGCACGCATTACCCAAGCGACTGCCGGTCGCACTGCTTTACGCATTACATTTGGCGCATTGCTATGTTGCTCTATCGCCGGAACCCTTTTCGTCCATCCTCACTACCTGACCTACTTCAACTTCCTCGCCGGCGGCCCGGAGAACGGTCACCGTTACCTGGTCGACTCGAATCTCGATTGGGGACAGTCTTTCCACGCCCTGCGCGCCTACCTGGAGCGACAGAGAATTGAACAGATCAACCTCAGCTACTACACCTACGCCAACCCGGCCCTGTACGGCATCGACTACCACCCCCTTCCGCCGGCGACAGACGCGCCGCCTACCCTCGCGCGACGTTTCGATCCCGCGCCCGGCGTCTACGTCCTCGGCGCGACGACCCAACAGGGCGTGATGGTGGTCGATCCCGACACGTTCGATTGGTTCCGCCGCCGGGAACCGGTGGGGCGGCCCGGGACGGCGTTGTTCGTCTACCAAGTCGCGCCCCACGCGGACCCACCCACGTGGTTGGCCCAATGCACCGCGCCCGTCGCGCCCCTGTCGAAGGAAGCCATCGCGGAGGGATTTGGACGGGACGATCTACGAATGCTTTATTTCGATTGCACCGCCGGGTGGCTTTATCCCCAGGGAATGGACGCTTCCTCGTGGGGCTGGTACGCGCTGTTTCGCGAAACGGCCCGCAGCGACGACCCATTCATCCAGGCCCGCCTGGCGGGTGGGCGACTGAGTTACGAGCAGCGGCGGGCGAGGGTGCTGCCGCCCTTCGCTATCTACGAGCAAGTTGATGCTCCGTCGCCTCACATCCCCTCAGAGATGGAGATCCAGGTCGGACACCTCGCCTTTCTGGGCCACGAGATCAGGTCGTCCTCGCCCATCCAGCCCGGTCAGGAAATCGACGTGGAGACCTGGTGGCGGGTGGAGGGCACGCCCCAACGCCCGCTTTCTATCATGCTGCACTTGATCGGGCCGGGCGGAGATCCAGTAATCGTCGGCGATGGGCTGGGCGTACCCATCGAGCAATGGCGGGCCGGTGACGTGCTCGTCCAACGCCATCCCCTGCTGCTGCCCGGGGATGCGCCGCCAGGGGAGTACACGCCCATCACCGGCGTCTACTGGCTAGATACGATGGAGCGTTGGACGGTCGAAAGGGGGGCCACGGTTGAGGAGTCGTTGAGATTACCGGCGCTGACGGTGGCAGACGGTGGCAGATGATCCACGGCTTCAGAAAGAGGTTGCTAGAGGCGCCTCCACTCCTGTTCATCCTCGACATGCGAGACCGGGGTCATTGCCTTTAAATCTGAGTGACTGCTCACCTTGTGCCCACCGGATCACAATCCGGCAGTTTACAGGCGACGTGTTGGCTTCCGTCACCACCCATGATGGTCCTTGCACCATCGACGCGGAAAGAACCGTTTTTTTGAGGGACGGTTTACACAGAGGAGAAAGTGCGGTATAATCGACCTGTCGAAGGGATTGGCGACACATCGAATGGCGTGATGAAAGGGGTGAAACCGTTGCGTGCAATCATTAGCGGCGCTGGTGGATTCGTCGGCGGTTACCTGTGTGAATACCTGCTGAATGAGACCGATTGGCGATTGACAGGGACCGTTTTTCCACATCCGGTCGAATCTCAACCGGAGGACACGTGTTTGCGTCTCCAACACGTTGATTTGCGCGACGTCGAGGCCGTGCACGCGCTCGTCGACGCGGTCCAGCCGGATTATATTTTTCACCTGGCAGCGCAATCCTACGTGCCACCCTCATTTACTGACCCGTGGGACACGTTGGAGAACAATATCCGCGCCCAGTTGAATCTATTGGAGGCGGTGCGCCGGTCGGGGCGGGAGACGCGGGTGCTGGTGATCGGTTCCAACGAGGAATACGGCGCCCCGCGGCCCGACGAGTTGCCGCAGACCGAGGATAGCCCCCTGCGGCCCAGCAATCCCTACGCGGTGAGCAAGGTGGGGCAGGATTTCCTGGGTTTGCAGTATTATCTGGCCTACAAGATCCCCATCGTGCGGGTGCGGCCCTTCAACCACACCGGCCCCCGGCAGTCCCCGCGCTTCGTCGCGCCGGCTTTTGCGAGCCAGATCGCCCGCATCGAGGCTGGTTTGCAGGAACCGGTGCTCAAGGTGGGCAACCTGGAGGCGGCCCGAGATTTCACTGACGTGCGAGACATCGTATGGGGCTATCACCTGGCGATCACCGAGGGTGAGCCGGGCGAGGTGTACAACCTGGCCTCGGGTCGGCCCCGATCGATCCAGGGATTGTTGGACACGCTCCTGAGCGCGTCCCCGGCCGACATTCGAGTCGAGCGGGATCCGGAGCGCTACCGGCCCGTCGACGTCCCCGTGGCCTACGGCAGCGCCGAGAAATTCCGCCGCCAGACCGGGTGGGAACCGCAGATATCGTTCGAACAGACCTTGAAAGACGTATTGACGTATTGGCGTGAGGAAGTAAGCACGTGGTAAGTGTGCAAGAGGCAAGTTGCACTCCGCGTACTTGCGAACTTGCTACTTGCAAACTTGCAAACTTGCAAACTTGCAACTTTATAGGAGGTAACGAATGCCCAAAGCGCTTGTGACCGGTGTGACCGGACAAGACGGCTCTTATTTGGCCGAGTTTTTGTTGGAAAAGGGGTACGACGTCATTGGGATGGTGCGACGGAGCAGCACCGTCAATTTTGCGCGCATCCAGCAC
>DSAR01000573.1 GCA_011046405.1 Chloroflexota bacterium
CGTGCTCGGGATACTCTACCGTGACGGTGAGCGGACTGTGCGCCGCGTCGAGCCAGAGTTGGTAGGTGCCGCTGACGTCGGTGGTCAGATCCCAGACGATTGCGCCGGCGCCGGATGCCACGGTGATGTCAGCATCCGCCAGGAGCGTGGGCGTGACGGTGTCGCAGTAGCCCAGGCCGGTGACCTCGCCCATCAGCTTGCCCCAGGTGTCAGGGGGCGTCACGGTCAGCGTGAGCGGGACGTTGGGCACAGCGTTGGCCGCGTTGTTGCTGACCATCAACTGCCCGTAGTAGGTACCGGGTTGCATTGTCTGCGGCACACCGGCGTCAAAGGTGAGATTGACCACGAAGGCATCGTCTGTCGCGATGGTGCCGGTAATGGGGTCTGCGGATACCCAGGGGATGTCACCACCGGGAATCTCCAGCAACTCAAACGCCGCATCAGCCGCGCCGGTATTGCTCAGGATCAGCGTCTCGATGAGGTTATCGCCCATCGGCAGCGTCACGTCGAAATCGGCGGGCTCGTAGCTGAGGCAGGGCTGCAACAGGCGCAGGTCGAAGTCGAGCACCGTCGTCTCGCCCTGCTTCACCTCCACGCCGCCCTCCTGGCCGTAGTAGTCGGGGGCGCTCACGGTCACCGTGAGCGGGCTATGTGCCTGGTCCATCCACAGGTGGTACGTGCCGCTGATGTCGGTCGTCGCCATCCAGGTCTGGCCCGTCGTCGCGCTCTCTGCCCACACCTCAGCGCCTTCCAGCGGAGCGGGATCGGCGTCGCAGATGCCCAGGCCGGTGACGGTTCCCATGAGCTTGGCCCAGGATCCCGGCGCCAAGACGGTCATCGTCACCGGGACGCTGAACGAGCTATAGGGGGTGTCATTCTTGACGATCAGTTCGGCGTGATACTCGCCGGGCTGATCCACGTAGGCCGCGTCGAAGTCCACGGTGATCGAAGTATCGCCCGCCGCGGACACCGTGCCCGCGGTGGGGGTTTCATCCAGCCAGGGGACGCCTGTGCACAAGTTAGCAGGAACGCCGCTGTCGATAAGATAGACATTTTTGTTGCTCTGGTTAGCGGCCCAAAGATTGCCGTTGCAATCAACGCCCAAGCCCGCGCCAGAGTAGTCGCCAAATGCGCCACCCGCCACCACGATGCTGTCGATGACCGAGCAACTTGCCCAGTCAATGACTTCGACGGTGTTGGGAGCGTCATTGAGCATAGCAAACAACAGGCCGGCTTCCCAGTTGTGGGCCAATCCAGAGATGCTCAGATTCAGCGTACAGGACTTGATGGTCGCGCCGGTGTTGTCGATCTCGTACACCTGTGCATCATTCCAGCCGCCGATGAGATAGGTATCGTCTGCGGCGTTGTAAGCCAACCCGCGTTGCGCAGTCGCCGTCCAACCCGCGCCGCAGATTTTGTGACCTGTAGCAGCAGGAATTGAGGGGTCCCACTCGTAGATGCAGTTGTCACCGCCGACGTTGACCTGCCAGAACATGCCCGTGCTGGTATTGTAGGCCATATCGCCCGGCCAACTGCCGCCAAAGGCCGGCGTGAAGTTCGCGCCCGTCCGGGCGCCGCTCACGTCGAACTCTTCGTTCAACCCCGATCCGCCGCCGGCCGCGTTATCGTTCACCCAGACCATGCCGCCATCCAGGTCGAAGCCTGTCCCCCGCGGCAGCGTGTCGCCGCTGGGCCAGAAGGCCAACACGTCGCCCGCCGCCAGGATACTGCTAGACGCATAGCGTATTTGTGAAGCGAACAGGCCTTCGGCTGTCGTTGCTAGCGGATCATATTCCCGCACTCGCTCTAGCGGTTCAGGAACGTAGCGCCCCTCTTGTCTCTCCCAAGAAGGGATATGGACGGGATAGACCTGTCCCGCGCGCTCAACAAGGGCAAACTCAGCCGCTACATTGCCCGTGTTCACCAGCTCCAGGGTCCGGGTATCTGCGTACCCTAGTTCCACAGTCACGTCCAGCCCATCCGGCGCGGCGCTCAGGAGGCCGGCCGGCAGGAGGAAGTCCTGTGCCACGGTATCGCCATCCACCACGGTGACGTCAACCACGCCGGCGCCATAGCCCATGGCCGTCGCGGTGAAGACCTGCGTGCCCGACGGGGAGAAGAGGGTGTAGAAACCGTCGTCCACGGCGCCATCATCGGGGGTGGGCGCGGTCTCGGCCGCGTAGCCCGCCTCGTTGACGATCTCCGCGCCGTTCAAGGCCACGAGGGGGTAGTTGGCGTCATAGACGTTTCCCACGACCAGGCCGCCATCCGTTGGCGCTTCGCACGTCCCCGATATGACATAACCCGGCGCGATGCAAGTTCCCAGGTCAGCCTCCAAAGCGAAGTCCTCGGTAGCATCAGCCGTGAGCGGGCCGACAACGCGGCTGGCGGTCTGATAGCCAGGCGTCCAGGCGTTCACCTCGAAGGTAAACGTGATACCTTCGGGCGCCTGCACGCTGTAGCTGCCGTCCACCGGATTAGTCCAGACTTGGTCAACCGGATAGCCGGGGAAGTCCAGGTTCGCGTAGAGCGGCCACCCGGTCGCGGCGTCCGTCACCGCGCCGGAGACGGTGTGCCAATCCGTGGATTGCATCTGGATGTCCTGCGTGGTGGTCATGCCAGCAGTCGCTACCACGTCGGTGATGAGCGCCGGGGCATAACCAAAGGCGGTTGCTGCAAGGTCGTAGGTGCCGGAGAAGACGTTGAGCGCGTAGAAACCGTCCGCGTCGGACGTGGTCTGGCGCTCCTCGGTGGCGCTGCTCGCCAGGATATCCGCGCCAGCGATGGGATCGCTGGTATCGGCGTCTGTGACCTGGCCCACGATGGCACTATCGCCACACATAGCCACTGCCGCTTGCACCGCCGCCAGAGCATCGATCTCGCCCCAGCCGGTGGCGTGATTTGGCACGTTGCCGGGCCCTTCGTCACCGTTGCCGGTATCGTAGGGGATTGGAACCGCGGTCTCTTCAATGACTGTCTCGGTAGTCGCGTAATCGCCGACCAGGC
>DSAR01000404.1 GCA_011046405.1 Chloroflexota bacterium
ACGACGAAGACATCATCGAAGGCGAGTTCAGCGAAGCCTAGCGAGTGTGCTAAAACTGGACAAAGGGGCAGGTGATGAGTCTTTCACGGCCTGCATCTTTGCGCCTATCCCGGACGAAGCCGCTGCGCTTCCGAGCCGGAACCAATAAGGAGCACCTCGTATGCAAATTCTTGCACAAAAAACAAGAATTTCACTGGATAGGCACTATCTTTTGAAGCGATAAATTATGCCAAATGGACAAGATTACTACGAAGTACTGGGCGTCGATCGATCGGCGACCCAGGTAGACATAAAAAAGGCTTATCGGCAACTAGCCCGTCAATATCATCCTGACGTCAGCGATCGACCCGACGCCGAAGCACACTTCAAGGAGATCAACGAGGCCTACGAGGTCCTATCGGACCCCCAGAAGCGCACGACGTACGACCGTTTCGGTCACGTGAACGCTAGAGCCGGCGGTGGTTTTGGCTTTAGGGATCCGTTCGATATCTTCGAAGAGGTCTTCGGGCAAGGTTTCGGATTTCGCACCGCCTCATCCCGGGGACCGCGTCGAGGCGCCGACTTGCGCTATGACTTGACCCTGACGTTCGAGGAAGCGGTCTTCGGTTGCGAAAAGGAAATTGAAGTCACCCGTCAGGAGATCTGCCCTGAATGTCATGGCAACGGCGCCGAACCGGGAACGACGCCCATCCGCTGCCCTGAATGTAACGGAACGGGGCAGGTACGACGGGTACAACGATCTATCCTGGGGTCTTTCGTCAGCGTCACCACCTGCCCAACCTGCCAGGGAGATGGCGAGACTGTCAGTACCCCTTGCTCCCAGTGTAACGGCAGCAAAAAGGTGTATAAGACCCGCAGTCTATCGGTCAACATTCCACCCGGCGTCGACCGGGGCACCCAAATTCGGCTGGCTGGCGAGGGCGAGATCGGAGAACGACGCGGCCCACCTGGCAATCTGTACGTCGTCCTGGACGTAGAACCCCATCCTATTTTCCAGCGCCGCGACGATGACATCCTGCTAGAAATGCAGATCAACGTCGCCCAAGCCGCCCTGGGCGCCGATCTCACTGTGCCCACGCTGGAAGGCGAAGAAGAGATCAGCATTGAACCGGGGACCCAAAATGGCACCATCCTTCGCTTACGCAACAAGGGGGTCCCGCATTTGCGAAAGAATGGGCGAGGCGATCAACTTATCCTGATGCGCGTAGCCATTCCAACCAAACTCACCGCCGAGCAAAGACAGATCTTCCAGGAACTTGGCGAGACGCTCGAACCAGAACGCCTGTGGCAGGAGAAACGCAGCTTTATAGACGACTTGCGAGACCTCCTGGGCCTTTAATTCCGATGACCGCCAGAATAATTGATAGAAGTAACTGCTGCTCAGGCCAGTCCCTTGCTGCGATGGAGAGTGGGGGCCCCCGCCCATCTTCTGCAAATGGACGGTAGGCTGAGCAGTAGATACCAGAATGCAACTAAAACATGAATTGCTGAATAAGGGGAAAATGGACTGGTTAGAGGTTAGTGTCCAAATAGACAATGAAAGCGCCGAGGCAGTGGCGGAGATTCTATCCCGCTACGCGCACCAGGGGGTCGCGATCGAAGCCAGCCCCGAAGGCTGGAATGAAAGCGGTGTCATCGTCAGAGCCTATCTGCCTACCAACGAGCAGATGTGGCACACCAAACAACGCATCCAGGAGGCCTTGGGTCACCTGAACCAGATTCGTCCCGTGCCCCCACCCTCGTTCCGCACCGTGGCTGAGGCGGACTGGACTGAGTTGTGGAAGGAACGTCTGACGGTCCTGCACGTCGGCCAACGCATCGTCATTCAACCCTCCTGGAAATCCTACGAACCACAGCCGCACGAAGTCGTGATCCAATTGGATCCCGGTATGGCCTTTGGCACCGGGCTCCATCCGACGACTCAATTGTGCCTCCTCGCCCTGGAGGAGATGGTCGCACCGGGTATGTCGGTGCTCGATATGGGCGCTGGTTCTGGCATCCTCGCCATCGCGGCTGCCAAACTCGGAGCCGCAGAGGTGTTGGCCGTGGATAACGACCCGGTCGCTGTGAAGACTGCCCGCGAGAAT
Organism: Chloroflexota bacterium; assembly: GCA_011046405.1. Lineage (GTDB taxonomy): Bacteria > Chloroflexota > Anaerolineae > B4-G1 > B4-G1 > DSAR01. The sequence goes on from DSAR01000404.1 coordinate 2,088, forward strand.
TTCCAGGTCAACCACGTCGAAAATGGGACTGCATTGCTGGGGTCTCTGGACGACGTAATGGGAGACTATGACCTGGTTATCGTCAATATTCTATCCCATGTCATCATTGATATGCTGAACAACGGGCTTGCCACGCGGATTCGTCCTCGAGGAAAACTGGTGACCACGGGTATTATCGCTGAGCAGGCAGACGACGTCATCGAGACAATGAAGCAGCAAACCCTGATGCTGGTGGAACAGCGATACATGGAGGATTGGGTCAGTCTAATAGCCAGGCGAGAATAAAGGCTGCTGCTTACTCATTCTCAGCCCAAGCTCGAAAACTCCAGAGGAGATAAGACGAGGCGCTTACCTGTTAGCCGTTTCACTCCTACTCTGTTGGGCGCGCTTATATCGGTACACAATCCGACCGCGGGTCAGATCGTAAGGCGAAAGTTCCACACGCACACGATCACCCAATAAAATGCGGATGTAATACCTCCGCATTTTCCCCGAAAGATAAGCCAGTATCTCGTGGCCGTTATCCAGCTCTACCCGGAACTGTGTGCCTGGCAACGCCTCAATAACGGTGCCCTCCATCGTAATTTTGTCTTCCTTCTGCTTCGCCATATTTCTTCCCCCCCTTTGAGTCACTATCTACGATCGATCAAAAAAACGAGGTGACATGCAGACAGCACAGAGGATTGAGGTGATCTCCACCTCAGTCTCTGCGCATCTCCCAATCAGATCCCGGACAAGAGAGTCAATCAGGGCCAACGACGGTAGAAGCGAAGTGGCTCCTGCTCGCCGGGCAAGGGCTTGATTGTTAGGGCCTAACCCATAGGATTCTTGCACGGCGAGCAAGAATTTGGCCGTCAATGATTCTTTTTGATTCCGGCTCTGTCCGGGTTAGGGCCTAACCCATAGGATTCTTGC
>DSAR01000224.1 GCA_011046405.1 Chloroflexota bacterium
CGCCGACCGAGACGCCCATCCCGCCACCCAATGTCTTGGCTATCAACCCCAACCAGGGATTGAACAACCAAGACATCCCGGTGACCATCATCGGGCAGAATTTCATCCCTGCCCCGTTCCCAGTCGCGCGGTTATTCTCGGGCGAAGGAAGTCACACCATCAGCCTCAGTGCCGCCACGACGACCCATCTCGATGGCGTCGTGCCCGCCGGCATCGCGCCCGGCGTGTACGCACTCCAGGTCACCAACGACGATGGACAGTCCAACATTCTCTCCCCAGCCTACACCGCCATTGAACCCTCGGCGACCCAATTGGAGACCGGCCGCGTATCCATCTTTGGGCCAGCCGCCCTCCCCACCGACGGGGACCCTGACCACAAGCAGGAGATCTATTTTGAGGTACCCGATGGCTGCGCCGCCCCCCTCTACATCCACGTCTACGACGCCGACACCGGAGGAGGGGTGGATGAGCTTTTCGGCGGCGGTGAAACGACCATGCGGTATACGCTGTCCGGGAGCGCCGAACTGGCAACTATCGTCGTCGGAGAGGACGCCTTTTACGATGAAGCATGGCGATCGCTCTTTGGGCCTTACGATCCAAGCGCGGGGAATTTGCGGGGGAACAGCCGGGTGTTCAGGCTGATGATTGAGGGACTCACCGGTTCGGACGGCAACATCTACGACGTGCGCTTGAGCGGCGATCCGATGAACAGTACAGCGCCGTGCGGCGGCGCCCGTATCTACGCCTATTCGTGGGCGTTGCCGCTCTACGACGGTTCCGCGCGACGACTTTACGCCTACGTGCCGGCGGGGACGAGCACCTTCACCCAGTACAACTTCGATCTGGACAACGCCGGCGGCGCTATGACACTCTACACCCCCCTGAATACGATCCCGATCACGGCTATCTCCGGAGACGCCGAATGGGCCTCGTCCAGCCACCCCGTCGACACCCTGGAGAGTGGCACGACGTGGACCGTGTTGATGCACTTCACCGGCTTGACCATCAACGACATGACCTTCCGGGCCCAAGGCGACGGTCAGCCGCTGGCGATTTTCACCCAGCCGACGACCGATTCGGCGCCGTAACCCACATCTCTAAGGTGACGGTGTCTCCGTCGCGACGGGTGTCGCCGTCGGGATGCGCGTCGTCTGCGGCAGTGGCGTCGGCGTGGGTAACGCCTCGCCGCCGGTGTACCAATAGGCCTTGGTAGCCGCGCAAGGATCGTAATCACTCCCAAGGATCACACGGAAGTCGACCTCTCGTCCCTCCGTCGGTTCGGCAACGACGTCGCCGCGCTCCCGCTGATACAGGCTCATCAAGCGGTAGATGGGCGACCCCTTCGACGTCGTGGTGTAATCCACGATCTGCGTGCGAGGATAATCCCCTTCGACTTTCTCGACGTTCGTGACAATAAGCCCCTCCCAGCGCAAGCGCTCGGCCGCCACGAAGCCCAATTCGCCGTAAGGAGTCGCGTTCCACACCTCGACCCGGAATGCGCGCTGCGCTGCACGCCCGCTGGCTGGGGGAGCCAGCGCTTCTTCGACCAAGGGGATCAAGGCCTCGTAATAGGGCACCAATACGGCCCCCCCGTTCGGCGCCGTCCACGAGCGCAGCACCTGCCGCCCCACGAAACGGCTCTTGACATTCGTCATATCCATCCGCGCACCCACGTTAGCCAGGTAGAGCAAATCGCTCAATTTCAAGTCGGTCGCCACGTTCTCCTGAAGCGTACCCCAGAGTTGGGGTATCTTGGGAATCATACCCAGGGATAGAATCTGCCGGTACAGACCGCGCAATACCTGCTGCTGGCGTCGATTACGGTCGAAATCGGACGTGCTCCACCGGGAACGAGCGTACCACAGGGCGTGCTTTCCATCCAGGTGATGAATGCCCGGCATCCAATCGACGTCAGTCTGCCCCTCCGGCACGCTGGGATCGGGGAACGTATCGGAGAGTGGGCATTCGACCGCCACCTCCACGCCTCCCAGGGCATCCACGATGTTGATGAATCCGTTGAACCCGACGCGCACGTAGTAATCAATGGGAATGCCAAAGTTGTACTCGACGACCGCCTTGATCAACCCAGGCCCGCCGCCGGGATACTCGTGGCGCGCCCCGTGGTTATAGGCGGTATTGATCTTGTTGAAACCATGGGTGGGAATCCAGGCGTAGAAATCGCGCGGTATCGAGAGCATAGAGACAGACGGCGGGTCTGGGTTGACACTGAGGACGATGATTACGTCGGTCAAGCCGCCGCCATCAGTCGACGGTTGGTCGGAGCCCAAGAGCAGGATATTGCGCACGCCATCCGCCTGCTCTGCCAGAGGCATCGGCGCCGGTACCGGCAACGGTTGTGACAGAACCCCCGTGGACGTCAGAACGACGGCGCTCGATCCCGGAGGAGGGGCCATCGACGTCGGCGTAAAGGTTGGCGCTGGGGTGGGCGTGATGGTGGGTGTGTGCGTGGGCTCACCTGTAGGCGTGGAAAAAGGGGTAAACGTTGGTGTAACGGTACTCGTTGGCGACGGCGTGAGTGTCGGCGACGGCGTGAGTGTCGGCGTCAAAGTCGCCCAGGCATAGATCACGTCGGGCGATGTGACGGCGATCCAACGCCCCATCAGCACCATCGACACCAACAGGAGCATCATCGCCAACGATGAGATCACACGTTTAACAGACCGTGGCATAAAATTCGCGTCATTCCTCCTATTTTGGAATTGACGATCCGCATTCATGACCAAGAACCTGAGTTTCTATCACAAATCACACTAATGGTCGAATTTCACAAATGTTTTTTGCAATTCGAAGGGCCATTCCACCCTACATATGTATCTTCTCAATAAGTTGGGGGAAAAGCAGGGCGGAATGCGTGCAACCGCGCGAGCGTGCTCGCGATGTTGCCTGGGGAGCTGTGGCCGGTCTCCCGACCGAGCCACAGCGGGCACGGTCAGGAGACCGGCCCGAGCGAGTTTGCCCCGGTTTATTGAGATGATACCG
>DSAR01000406.1 GCA_011046405.1 Chloroflexota bacterium
CAGGAGCAAGCACAGCAACAACGAAAGAACCTTTCACTAAAGCGCACAAAGCCAGCGCCACTCCCAACTTATGGGCTTATCTGATGTTTGAGGAGGCGTTGGTAACTGGGAGTAACTGCACCCGAATCAAATGACAGGGCCTAACCCGGACGAAGCCGCTGCGCTTCCGAGTCGGAACCAAAATGACTTACCGATGGCAAATTCTTGCTCAACGTATAAGGATATCATTGGGCGTATACAAAACTTGGGGGAGTCACGTTTTCTGCCGCTATGCCGATGATTCAAATCACCGGCTAATGCCCCAAAGTGCGTGCGGATATACAGCATCCGACAAACGCACTAAAAAGCGGCATTCCAACCTGTTTCGAGTGTCAGCGGGGCGTTTCAACGCTCCGCGCGGCAGCGGCGAGGCCATCAAGTTGGTTCTCCCCCAACAATGATATGCGCCCGATATCATTGGTTAGGGATATTGGCGTTTGCCACACGTTGGCACGCCACCAGCACATTCACCACCAACCATTATCCTCGTGTTCGTCGCTTTCCGTCGGTGGTTCCCCCACCACCGTGAAACGGCGCCGGGATGGCGCACCGGAGGAACTGAACGAGGAAGGCAGCGCACGCCAATGCTCGTTGTGCTGCTGGCTCCCTGGCGGCGCGACGACAATGACGGGTGGGTAGGCGGAGGACGACGCTGTTGGATGAGGCGATTGATGGTAGCGGTCGCGGTTTTCCTGGCGGCGGGTGACGGCCACGATGATCAGGCTGGTTGGGATCGCGGCCCCGACGCCGCAGGCCACGCCGACTAGCACCGAAAGCGCTTCCTCGCTCAGGCGATTGCCAACGACGATGGCTAACGTCACCGCGAAAGCGACGGCCGTTATCCCGCTTGCCATTTTCAGCCGTTCCCAACGTCGCCGGCTCGCGCGTTTTCCTTCCATCTCTTCGTTCATTGATCGAATACCCCGGTCAGCTGATGCCACAGGGGGAAGGCTACACCTTGTACGTCCGGCGCTTCATCCTCTGGATCGTCTGACGTCATCATGTTCACCACGTCTTCTATCTCGATCGATGAGACGTGAGCCACCTGGAAGCGGGTCAACCGGCCCTCGGCTACAGCGATGAAATCCCCTCGACCCAGCAAACGCTCGGCCCCGGTCCCGCTCCATCCGGCAGCGGTGCGGGCGTCGTTGGCGCTGGTTACCCGGCCCACCAGGCGCACCGGGAAGTTCGCCTTGACCAACGGGCCGAGTACGGCGGTGGTGGGCTTCTGGGTCGCGGCGACAACGTGGATGCCGGCCTCCCGACCACGTTGGATGAGCCGGGTCAGCGCCTGTTGGACCAGCACGTCGCTCGTCATCAGCAGGTCGGCCAGTTCGTCGATCACGAGCACGACGTGGGGGCGCGCGCCTCGCCTGTCGTCCCTGCCCCGTCTCTCCATCAGCCGCACCAGGCTCTGGAAAGCCTCGACCATCTCCTCCACTGCCCAGATAACCGGGCGCGCCAGATGTGGGAGGCGCTCGAAAGGACGAAAAGCACGCCGTTTGGGGTCGATGAGCACCAGGGACAGCGCAGCGGTCGAATTGGCCATCGCCAGGCTCAGGATGACCGTTTGCAGAAGCACCGTCTTGCCCGAACCGGTGGTCCCGGCGACGAGGACGTGAGCCACGTCCGGCGACGGCAATCGAATCAGCAGGGGGACGCCATCGTCAGACAGCCCCAGGATAGCGGTGAGGGGCGGGATCGAGTCGCCCGGCGAAGCGGTCAACTGGCGATAGAGCGGCAGGAGCCGCACCGGTTTGGGATCGTCGCGGGGAACCTCGACGTCGACGGCGGCCCCACGCCGGGATACCCGGCAACTGGCCACGTCCAGCGCCGCCGCCAATTCCTCGTTCAGCCCCTTGATCTTGGAAATCTTGGCCCCGATTGCAGGCAGCACCTTGAAACGTATCCACCGGGGCGTCACTGTACCGCCTGTCACCTGGGCGTCCACGCGGTGCAACTCCAGCACAGCCTCGATTCTATCGGCTTGAAATTCTAGTTTCTCTCGCATGGGATCATCAACCTGTCGCTTTTCATTGTCGGTTCTTATGACTGGGCGCCCGATCAACTGGGTTTCATTCATCAATAGGGCGCATTCGCCAACTCAGACTTTGGAAGTCTAATGTGACATGGTCGGACTAGAACTAATGTTCTATTCAGTGCGTCTATTGTACGCCACTTCCGCCAGCGGACAAGTGAATTTATCGCAAATATCCCAAATTGAGCGCCGTCTTATCCAACAAAAAAAGCCCGGCGACGAGGGCTGTCAAGGGCCGGGCTTTCCGAGCCTTGTTGGTAGTACGCGCGCTAGGTAGCGGCTTCAGCGCGCTTTTACGGCGATAAATCGCCTACTACAAATTTGACCTCAAATGAAATGGATCGTGAGTCATCAGCTATCGGCGCGGGGCCACTCCCACTCCTGGAACGGATTGCGGCACGGCGCGCCCAGGCTGTAGGCGATCCGGCGGGCGCTGAGGTCGGCGACCAGCGACCAGAGCGTGGCCTGGTTTGGGCGGTGGCAGCAGACCGGCGCGGTGTGGTCGCGGAGGAGCGCTTGCGCCCAGCGACATCCGTCCGCGGCATCGGCCGCAGCATCGGCAGCGATCCGGCCCTCAATCCAGCGGGCGCGATCTTCATATGCGCTCAGGTCGCGCCGGCCGTGCAGCGGGCGCATGTCGGGCGCGGCGTAGTAGTTGGCGACGACGAGGCTATCGCCGTTCGCGCGGCGCACGCTCAGGCGGCCGGGGTAGGTCTCGGCGACGAACATATCCGCTTGATCGGCGATGACGTAATTGAAGAGGTAGTGTTCAAACCGAACGGATGAGCTAAAGGCTTGCGCTGGACACTTTTACAGGTTCTGTGGTAATATAGCCCTCTGGTCCAACGATAAAATAAGGAGGGCAAATGCGAGACATAGGGC
>DSAR01000075.1 GCA_011046405.1 Chloroflexota bacterium
AGCATCGCCGCCGACATCGCGGAAACACGGTCTTCTTCTACACCACCGGGAAGAGAAGACGCAATGGTCAGCCCATCCACGCTCACGACCGCCGTGGCCTCGACATCCGCTGTATTCATTTGCAACTCTTGCAAGCGCTTCACCAAACGATCAGTACGGGACGCTTGTGCCATTCATACCTCTCCTTGGATATACCGGATTATACTCTAGAGTCCACCCAAGTCATCTCAGTCATCGAAGCATATAGAGGACGGACGCATACAGAAACAACTCAACGGCTCATCCTCGTATGGATTGAAAATCCACGTCACCCTTATTCCCGTCCCTCTTACCCTATTGGCTCTTTATAGATTGCAAACAGACACTTTTCCGCACCCATTGCAATACACTCGGTTTCTTCGACGCGAAACTTCCTGCCACCGCTTACCCAATGCAACCCCTCCTCCAACAGCCCCTTGGCTGCAAAACAGATAGGACGGTCAGCAGTACGCCCCCAGCAAACGGGACTGGGGGCCATGGTGTAAATATAGTGATCTCCTTCATCTTGAACGGTGCTGGTCTGATCGCTGAATTTTGTGAAGACAGTTGCCATCGCCGGAAGCCCACCCTTCAGCTTGACGGGCAACGGCAATACCTTGAAGGCCAGGTCGCCAACACCGACCATCGCCCCCATTTTTCGGCCGCCTTTGGCAAATCCAACGCGACCGGCCCGCAACTGAAGACCTCTTCCGCCTCGTGGGCCATACATCTCATCCAATGCGCCCATCAAAGTTGAAAAATCAGCGAAATCAAATTCCTTTTTCAAATCCGCAGGGGGATAATTATCGATGAGGTGTGAAAGGCCTGCCAGGTTCAAAATGGCGTTCAAGCCATTCTTGCCCATGATCTCTTCCATCGCTTCAAGCATATAGTGGACGATCATATTGGGATAATAGTAGCCGCTAGGTTCAATACGTTGCACTTTAGCTTTTCCCCCCTATCCCTATTTAGGCCCCCAGAACAGCAGCCAAATCATCAGACGCACGCCGCATATCCAAGAAAAGCAACCCCAACTTGGCCTGCTGGCGAGCAAGGACTGTCAAGACGGCCTCTTCTCCAACGGCTCGGAGAACGACGTATCCATTCTCGCCCTTCACGTATACCTCATCCAACATACCACGTCCCAACTCGCTGGCAATTCGCTCACCCAGCGAGAGCATCGCCGCCGACATCGCGGAAACACGATCTTCCTCTATGCCACCGGGTAGAGAGGACGCAATCGTCAGTCCATCCACACTCACGAGCGCCGTGGCTTCGACATCCGACGTATTCATCTGCAATTCTTGCAAGCGCTTCACCAAACGATCAGTACGGGACGCTTGTGCCATTAGAGCCTCCTTGACATTCCCTTAACCGTCTATGCACGTTTGTGAGGGTACCACACATCATGTAAATTGTCAAATGTTATGGGGTTTCCAGGGCGATATTCTTTCGACTGGGAGAGAAAAGTCGTTTATGCCAAACTCAGTCTCCAACAACAGGAGCTCTATTTGTATCATCTCAATAAACCGGGGCAAACTCGCTCGGGCCGGTCTCCTGACCGTGCCCGCTGTGGCTCGGTCGGGAGACCGGCCACAGCTCCCCAAGTTATTGAGAAGATACCTCTATTTTATACAACTGCGTAACGAACTGAATCTAGCGCTCTTCAATCGAGATTGTTTCAATCTCATCCCCCACGATGCCCTGACCAGGCTCAACCGGCGTGAGTTTCATTGCAACGTCCATCCCCTCCACAACCTGACCGATGATCGTGTAATTCCCATCAAGCTGCGGAACCGCGTCGTAGGTGATGAAGAATTGACTGCCGATGCTGCCCGTCCCCGGACCGGCACTCGCCATACCGACCACGCCGGGGCCATCGAAGGCCAGTCCAGCCACAATCTCATCCTCACAACGATAGCCGGGTGACCCCAAGCCGCTGCCCGTCGGGTCGCCGGCCTGCGCCACAAAATCGGGGATCACGCGGTGAAACAGGACCCCATCGTACCACCCTTCCCGAGCCAGGAAAACGAAGTTGTTGACGTTGACCGGCACCAGGTCGTCGTAGAGATCGATCACGATGTCGCCATGCGCCGTCTTGATCGTCGCCTGATAATCCTTATCTACGTCGATGACCTGGGATGGTGGTGATTCGTACATCCGATCCTGCAACTTCATCAAGTCAATGAAGGCGCTGACCCGCACTGGATGCAACCCCAGTTGCTCTGTTGGATAAATAACGTCGTTAATGATATAGGTCGGCGTGCCCGGCAATCCCAGTTCCATCGCGACCCGCGTGTCTGCCTCGACCCGATCCAGGTAGACGTGATCCTCTAGATCCTGGGCAAACTGCCCGGTATCAAGCCCCAATTCCTCGGCGTATTCAAGCATCCTATCCGGCATTTGGTCAAGCGACAATTGGCCCCATTCCTGCTGGCGCTGGTACAACAGGTCGTGCATCTCCCAGAAGGCGCCCTGGGCGCCGGCGGCCTCCACGGCCTCGCCGGTGATGGGCGCTTTATCGTGAAAGCTCAAGGCGAAATGACGATAAACCGATCGCACGTCATCGCCGTATTTATCTTCCAGGAAATCCCGCAGTGACGCCATCGCCGCACATCCGGGACACTGAAAATCCGCATATTCTATGATCGTGATCGACGCATCCGCTGGGCCATGAGCGTGCTCATCTTCCGCGACTTCTGGAATCCCTGATGCGATCGGGAATTCGATCGGTTCCGCCACACACGTGGCTGACCCACTGAACGTGGGCTCTTCTGGGCGTTCACGGGCTTCCGTCGGCTCAGGCGTCGAAGTCGGCTCGACCGCCGGCGTCTCCGTCGCGTCATCCACGACAATCGAAACGTCTTCACCGCCACAACCCACAGCTAACATACCCAACAGCACAACAAGCAAAATAAGCGCGTACTTG
>DSAR01000096.1 GCA_011046405.1 Chloroflexota bacterium
CCAGCCGTGCGTTCAGCTTTTACGCATACTCAACAGATTTATCTGGTTGACAGGGAAGAATGTACTGCACTTGCTGAAGCTATCGTCGTGTTACGGGATAACCCGGCGCTCTGTCAGGAGTTGGCGAAGGGCGGGTATACTGTTTTCAAAACACATTATACGCTGCTGGCGTTGGGCGCCCGGTACAAGAATCACTTGGCTGAGACATTACTTTCTTTGCCAACCGGGCACATGAAAGTCTAACATAATACGGACTGAGTCAGTCGTCGGGACTGCTATTCCACTGCACAACAGGAGGGCCAAAATGTCAAAATACCGATTTTTGATTTGTCTGGGTATGATCCTTGGCTTTTGCTTGGGCTACAGGGTGCTAGCCAGTGCTGATAGCGAACCGCTTCAACAGCTTAAGACGACTGTGCCGATTCAGCTTGAGGCGCAACCCTCAATGGTGACACAGCCGAACATCATCTTGATTTTGGTGGATGCGTTGCGCGCGGATCACGTCTCGGCGTATGGTTATGATCGCCCCACCACACCTCATCTGGATGCCTGGGTTGCTGCTGAAGGCGTGCGTTTCGCCGATGCCACCACTACCGCTTCCTGGACGCATCCGGCTAACGCTGCTATGGTCACGGGTATACGCTCCTCCAACCTCGGTCTGCGGTGGGAAACCCCCGGCACGATCTTACCTGACGACGTTCACACCCTGGCGGAGTATCTGCACGACGCCGGTTACTATACGGCTGGATTTGTACATGGCGTCATCGGGAGTGCTTTGGGCCATGCCCAGGGTTTCGATGTGTACGTGGACGGCTGGTCAACAGAACCAGGCCGTTGGGACAAAGTTCCGGCGCAACAAATCAATACACGGGCTATTGCCTGGCTGGATGAGACCTGGATTCCGACGCATCAAGCGGAACAGCCACTCTTCTTATTCTTATATTACTTCGACCCTCACACCTGGTTCGATCCACCTGCCCCTTACGACACACTCTACGACGCGACTTACACCGGGACGCTAACGCCCGAAGTTTTCCAGCATGGCAAAGACGTTGTGTCCGGCCAAATTGTCCCCACTGCCCGGGATATTGAACATCTGATCGCACTCTACGATGGTGAAATCACGTACTGGGATGCGCAGTTCGAGCAGTTGATGCAACATCTACAATCTATGCAAATTCTCGACGATGCGTTGATTGTGTTCACGGCGGATCATGGCGAAATGTTCAACGAGCATGGCAAATGGCTGCATCGCTCGTCGTTATACGAGGAAGTGTTACGGGTTCCGTTGCTCATGCGTTATACCGGCGTGATCACTCCCGGTTTGGTGATTACCACCCCTGTCCACAATATGGATTTGATGCCGACGATTCTGGACCTCATCGGTGAGCCGGTGCCATCTGGTCTGGATGCGATCAGCTTGCGACCTTTGCTTTCAGGTGAGACCTTACCTTCCCGTGACCTATATCACGAGCTAAACGGCATTACTGATCCGGCGCACTCGGCGTATTGGCTTGCGCCGCGGCAGGATATGCGCGCCATCCGCAGTGCAGAGTGGAAATTGATCCATCAGCTTGGCAGCATTGCCACGGATGAACTCTATCAGCTTCGATCTGCTTCTTTGTACGAGATCGACAATCTGGTTACAAACTATCCGGAACAGACGCTAACCTTACGTCATCGTCTGTTGAATACGTTTGGCGAAGTATTCACACTGACAGGACAAATTAGCGATTGGTATGGCACGCCGTTTGCCAATGTGACGCTCAATAGCAGCGCCGGCATAAGCGCGACCACCACACTTACCGGATTTTATACGCTCTCCGGCTTGCCGTCCGGTACGTATATGCTCACGCCGACGTTAACCGGCTATGCGTTCTTCCCGGCCACACGGACGGTCAACCTGCCCGAAGATGAGTCTCCTCAAGACTTCACAATTCTCGCCGGGCCGGTTGCAGTCGATCTGATTCCCGGACAGTCTGTGCGCTTGACCTATACGGACACACAAAACCTCCCTACGCATTTGGATTTTGCGGCAAGCGCCATCGCCCACGAAGCGCGTTTGGAATTGACGCCTATGCTGACGGCTTCGCAGCACAAGCTGGTTTTTGCAGGACACGTTTTTGATATTGTGGCTTACCTCACCGGTACATTACAAACGAATTTGCTTTACCTGAACACGCCGACAACGGTTACCATTCACTATAGCGCGCGCGATGTAGCGTCCATTCCCGATGTGACCCAACTGATGCTCTACGGTTGGAACGGCGCGCGTTGGCAATCGCTGACCGACCTTTGCACACCCGCACCCGTGACGCAAATTGACGCTGAACAACGTATATTCCAGATCACGTCATGCTACGTTGGTCGTTTTGGCTTATTTGCGCCCGCGTATCTTCGTCACATATACTTGCCCCTGGTGTTGCGTTACTAGGGGATACAGGAACGGTTTTTATGAATGAACAGAGTATCCAGGCCAAGCAGGGGGAAATCGAGTTTCGCCGTACCCTCTCAGCACAAGAATTAGGGCATGATTGTCATATTCCTGAAGCGTTTTCACATCATGAGATTATGCCCGTGATTGAGCGTGCGATTGGGGAGACACGCCGAGATTTCGAGCAACTTGCCGGTAAGGGGATTCCCCTTTCACCTTTTTTAGAGATAGGCGCGGAGCGCGGACATCGGAGTTTTGTTCTCTGTAACGAGTTTGATGCCTGGGGCTTTGCTTTCGATTTGTCGTTGGATGCCCTGCAATTTGGCGATAGGTTGATCGCGGAATTTGGTTTCGCCAATACACCTATCCGTATCTGCGGCGACGCTTATCGTTTGCCGTTTCGCAGCGATACGTTGCCGTTTGTCTGCATTTTCGCCACTTTGCACCATGTTCCTGATCCTTTGCCGCTCGTGGCTGAAGTGCGGCGGGTGTTGTATGA
>DSAR01000178.1 GCA_011046405.1 Chloroflexota bacterium
CCCCTCCCAGATCAGCACCCCGTCGGCCTCAACGATCTGTTGGGTCAATGCCGGGGTCATCAACGCATCCAGTTGTTGCGACGTTTCATCGCTCCTCCGGTCGTTGACCGCCTTCAACGCCAAATCGCCGCTCTCTCGATCCAATAAACACAACAAGCACAGGCTGGCTTCGAAGTGATCGGCCAGGATGTTGGTGATAGCGGCCAACATCGCTGGCGGATCAGGGATGCCATCCCGAATGCGATCTATCGCCAGGATGAGATCGATCTTTTTACGTTGCAACGTCAATTTGGCCTGCAAAGCGCCTAATTTTTCATTTTCTTTTTTCATCACGTTTTCCCACTCCAATTTCTTCCAAAGTTGTAACTACTCAGCCTGCTACCCGTTTGCAGCGGATGGGCGGGGGTTTGGGGTGTGTGGCGGTCGCTTCGCGACCGCCACACACCCCAAACCCCCATTCTCCGGCACAGCAAAGGGCTGGTCTGAGTAGTTACCCAAAGTTTATAGATGTACTTCCATGTTCTCATCCAGCGACATGGTTATGCCCCAGCCTTGAACTGAATGGTGGTGATGGCCCCATCACAGCTGCGGAGCGAAAGATCGCCGGAAAGGTTCTCACGCACAATGCTGCGGATCAGGTCAAACCCTACGCTGGATTGCCCTGCTCTCAGCACCTCCTCCGGGAACCCCGGCCCATCGTCCCGGAACTCAAACGTCACCAGATTATCCTGTTCCTCAATTTGGACAGAAATGTGCACCCGGTCTCTTCCCCGCAACCCATACTTGATGGTGTTGGTCGCTATTTCGTTGATCACCAGGGCCAGATTATGCGCTTGATCAGGCGTCACCCACACAGGGGATGGACACACATCGACAGACACCCGTTTGCCGTGGGGCAACATATCAAGCGCCGAGTCGATAATCCGCTCCGCCAGTTCGTTCAAAGGCAAATTGGACCATTCGGCGGCCGAGAGCAAGTTGTGCACCGTCGCCAACCCTTGCACCCGGTTAGCCAAATCCTGCATGATGACGTCGTACACGTCCAGTTCCTCCGCGTCCGCCCGGCGTCGCTCGGCGTAGAGCAGACCAATGATGGCTGCCAGGTTATTTTTCACCCGGTGATTGACCTCGCGCAGCAGCGCCGACTTGGTCACGGCGTCTCGCTGAGCCTGCCCATACAGCCGGGCATTTTCGATCGCGATGGCAGCCGCCGAGGCCAACGATTCCACCAGGGTTTTCTCGGAAGCGGAAAAACGATCGGTCGCCTTATCCGCCACTTGCAAAACCCCGATTGCCTCATCCTGGAGTTGAATCGGCGTGCTCAGGATCGAGCGCAAGGGCACCCCAGTCTGCAAATCGACCGCCTGGAAATAGCGCACGTCGTCCTGGGTGTCCGAAACGATCAGACTTCGACCATGACGGGCGACCCATCCAGCGATGCCCTGCCCGGGGGGCAAACGCCAACCGCGCACGACGTCGCTTTGCGGGCCGGTGGCCTGTTCACAGACCAATTCGCCCGATTCAGCGTCGAGCAGCCAGATGGAACCGGCGGTCACGTTCAATAGATAACACGCGCCTTCCAAGATATTCGTCAACACCCGGTTCACGTCCAACGTGCTGCTAATCGTCGTCACCGTCTCGGCCAACAATTCGGCCTGCTCCCGCTGCGCCCGTTCGGCCTGGAAAAGTTGGGCGTTTTCTAGCGCGACGGCGACCTGATCGGCCACGGTCGATAACAATAACAGCTCTTCCTCACCATACACCTCCGGACGATATGACTGCAAGCAGACGACACCGATGACCCGCTCGCCAATGAGCATCGGCACGCCCAACCACGACGTTGCAATTCCATCACTGCCCCAGACTTCTGGCTTGGGCAATTGATACCGCTCCCGGTCATAATCCCGGACGAGCAACGGCGCCTTATGGGTCACGACGTAGGAAGCCCAGCCCTCGCCCAGCGGCTTACGGAATGGAGGAGTGTAGGTCTCATCCCCTATCAGGAAACGAAACACCAGGGACTCGTCCTCTTCTTCATAGGTCGCGATGAAAAAGACATCCGCATCCAGGACAGTCGATATCTCGTAGTGCACGGTCTCCAAAAGTTCGTCTGGATGCAGGGTAGAACCAGCAGCCCGGGCAATCCGGTTGACGACAGCCAGGCGCTCTGCTTGGCTCTGGGCCGCTGCGTATAGCTGGGCGTTGTTGATCGCCACTGCAATCTGATCGGCCAACGTCTCCAGGGCTATCTCGTCCATCTCGTCGAAAGCGTTCAAGTGGGCATCCTGAACGTCCAGGACACCAATGACATGATCGAGCAACTTGATCGGTATGCTCAATTCCGACTGGGTAGGAACAATCTCATCGAAACCCATAACGTAGCGGGCATCCCGAATGACGTCGTTTACCAGGACCGTCTCTCCTTTCTGGGCAGCA
This sequence comes from Chloroflexota bacterium, assembly GCA_011046405.1. Lineage (GTDB taxonomy): Bacteria > Chloroflexota > Anaerolineae > B4-G1 > B4-G1 > DSAR01. The sequence continues at coordinate 2,437 of DSAR01000178.1, forward strand.
TAGCCGATAATGCCATCACCAACCCGCTGCTTGTAATCCAACGAGACGTAGCCCTCGTAATCCCCCGCGATCGTCAGATGTCCAAGGTGATCTCCTGGATCGTCGAGCAATAAAATGGCGACGTGAGGGTATCCAAAACCCTGACGGATGGCATTGACGATCTCTTGCAGCAAACAATCGAGTTCAAGTATCGAGGCTACCTTGCGGGCCACCTGGTTGACGACCGCCATTTGGGTCGCCCCCTCGCGCTCCCCTTCATACTGACGGGCGTTGAGAATGGCGGCCGCCGCCTGAGAGGCAAACAGGTCAAGTAGTTTGGCATCTGATGCGGAGAAACCAGGACCGTCCTCGCCATCCCGTGTGACGGTCAGTACGCCTAAAAAATCATCCCCCCACCGAACGGGGACGCTGCCCACCGTTTCAGCGGTTATGGGGCGTCTGGCGAAATCCTGCCCCCAGATCGCCCCACCCGTTTCCCAGACC
>DSAR01000116.1 GCA_011046405.1 Chloroflexota bacterium
ATGAGTGTTGATGTTGAGTCTATTGTGCGATTGTTGCGGGCGCTGCCTCCTGCCGCGGTGGAAGAGGTCGCCGATTTCGCCGATTACCTCTTCCATAAGCACGTTCGCCCCCAGGTGGATGCGCATACGGCCCGTCGCAAGGCCAACCGTTGGCTGGTCGGCCAGGTGGGCAATATGGTGATGGCCGACCGACCCTCCCTGACCCAGGCAGAGGGCCAACCCATCTGGCGCTTTGGCGCCTTCGTCACATCTCTCTCCTACGCCCCTCGCGGACCGATCGGACACGTGGACGTTGACGCGACCACCGGCGACGTCTTGACCAACGATGTGGCCGTGGAGGAGATGAAGCGCCGTGGCGCCTCGCTCCGCTAATCTGCTCGACGTTCCCCATCACCATCAGATAGATGATGGCTACTGCCTGCCGGCGTGTGTACAGATGGTGATGGACTACCTGGGCTTCTCTATCCCCCTTGATCATCTCATCCGCCAATTGGACGTGCGGCCGCCCCTGGGTGCGCCAGCTTCCAACGTGCGCAACTTGCGTTCAGACACATTGGACGTGACATTTACCTCCGGCACGCTCAGCGATTTACAGTCCCACCTGGCCCAGTCCAATCCTCCCATTGTGTTCGTCCAAGCCGGCGAACTGGCCCACTGGCGAGGGCGCGTTTCCCAACATGCCATCGTCGTCGTTGGCATAGACGAACAGAACGTCTACATCCTAGACCCAGCGGCGGAAGATCGCCCGATACCGATCCCCATAGGCGATTTTATGCTAGCCTGGGTCGAGATGGATGATCTCTACGCACTCATTCGTCGGGCAAAGCCCTAACTCGAAATTTTGAACCTGTCGATCTAAAACTGCCTCTTGCCACACCCCGTTCACATCATCTGCATGGTCTGCCGACCGCCTAACGCCTCGGCGATGCGCTCGTAGACGTTCCGCGTCTTATCCTTCGGATCGAGGTAGCGGGCCACCCGCCGCGCCAGCTCGACAAAGATCCGATCCTCCCCCCAGCGGGCGATCAGGCCCCCGGTCAGCGCGCCGCGATGGTCCAGCGCGACCAGCAGGTGCAGTTTGTCGATGGCGGTCAGGTCCTCGGTCGGGGCGGCCTCTATGCCTGGGAAACTGAGCTGGGTCGCGTCCGCATCCAGCCCGCCGATTCGCTCCAATAGCACGTCGGCGCGCTCCGTCTCCGGGACGACCTTGACCTTGCCCCCCGACTGGCGGACGAGGCCCTGCCGTTCCATCCCCTCCAGGGTGACGTGGGCGTTGTGCATCAGCCGCCGCTTGAGCCGGTTGTAGTCCACCTCGCTCTGTCCCAGGAAGTTGATCACATAGAAGCGGCTCACCGGATCGAGACCCGGGGGCCACATGCGCCCCTCCGCCTCCTCGACCAGTTGGTCGACGATCTCGCCGATGCCGCGGATGCCGCGCGCCTCGCTGCCGTCCAGCGCCTCCTCGACGGAGACCGGCTGGTCCTGCCAGTAGACGTAGGAGCGGCCCCGGTAGTAGTGGCGACTGTAGGCCTCCAGGCACTTGCCGATGGCGATGACATAGATATCCTCCGCCAACAACCCCCGCGCCTCCCCCTCCAGCTCCTTGACCAGCCGCTCGGCCCGCAGGTAGACCCGGTCGGCGACGTCGCGCCAGTTGACGGCCTCTGGCTCTCCCACCTGCTTACGGCAGACGATCAGTGCGTCGTAGGAGATGTTGGCCTTGTCATAAATATGGAGCGAGGCGAGCATCTCGGCGTGGACCGGGTAGACGGCCTTGATGACGAACCCGGCGTCGAGGGCCGTGCGCAGCACCGACGCCCAGGCCTCGTTCGCCTGGTGGTGAAAGGTGAAAACCAGCACGCCATCGTTCGCCATGTGGTCGGCTGCCTCGGCAAAGACGCGGGTCAAGCCAGCGGTGAAGAAGTCCTCGTCCTTGGTGAGAAAGTCGGCGCCGTGGCCGCGGGTGACTGTCTCTACGACCTCTTCATCCTTCGACGTGAGTGGTGCACCAAAAATCTCCGGGTAGTCACGAACCAGAGCGGTACGAAGCCATACATAGAAGAAGTCCGACAGCTCAGCATACATCACATTGCCGTAGTATGGAGGATCAGTGATGACAAGAGATGCCTTTTGACTGCTGAGGGGGGAGATATCCTCTGAGGAACGACAGAGCAGTTGTCGCCTAACTTGGAGTGGTAAAAATCTCTCGTCGATTGGGATCTTATAGTAATCCTCATCGGTGAAGAAGAAATTGTCGTCTGGGTTGGCTGCCCACTCAAGGGCCTGTCTTACCTGGTCAACGTAGTTGCTAAACGTTCCACGCCCATATTCCGCACCCCACAGGTTGTTTTCACTGAAGGTCACTTTGGGAATAAAGGCGTGGGAAGCGAAGAGGCTTTCCACCTTGCGAGCTTGAACATTGTAGCGAACAAAAACATTATAGAACTCGCTGGCTGCGCTCCACGCCAGTAATAGGTACTCACGCGCAGCTTTGTCTTCAATAGCAAGGATAGCATCTCGTAATTGTGCGAAAAGCAGAAGCTGTCGATCATTGAACAATTCTGTCCAGTATCGATAGCCATGCCCTTCCATGTCACAGTCCACCTTGGTCTTCGCACCGATGGTGGGAATCTGTTGTTTTGGTAAATTCAGTCCTAAGCGCTCATCCTCAAACCGCTGACGCGCCTGCTCGTAGAGGGCCAGGTCGTCCGCATCCGGCTTTTTGTACCCCTTGAACGCGCAGTGGGGGCAGTAGGCCTCCAGGCCGTACATCCGATACGGGAGCTGCCCCTGCTCCTTGGCCGCGTCGAGGATGGCGTGGCTGGCGCCGCAGGTGGGGCAGGTGTACTTGCCATAGCCGGCGTATCCCTGGCGCAGGACGTCGGGCGGGGTGCGGTGCTCGCAGGCCGGG
>DSAR01000125.1 GCA_011046405.1 Chloroflexota bacterium
ACCCAATCGTTATCCGCCCGTTGCCCGATCCGGGCCATCGCGGCGGCGTCCCACGCTAACCCGCTCACGGCTGCAAACGCCCGCGCCGCCGCCATCTCCAGCGCCGCCGACGACGAGAGCCCCGCACCGAGAGGTACATCTCCAGAGACGACGCCCTCCCACCCGCACAGCGTGTGCCCGGCCTCCTGCAGCGCCCAGGCCACACCCTTGACGTACGCGGCCCAATCGTCGTCGGCATTGGCGCCGTCGCCGGCTTTTCGCAGATCGTCCAGGGGAAAGCAGGCCGACGTGTCGAAATCCAGGGAGTAGACGTGAACGCGCCTATCGTCGCGGGGACGGAACCCGATCCACACCGCCCGGTCGATGGCCATGGGCAGCACGAACCCATCGTTGTAGTCAGTGTGCTCACCGATCAGGTTCACACGGCCCGGCGCCCGGGCGAGAGCGACCGGTGATCCGCCAAAACGGCACGCAAACGCCCGCTCGACCCGCTGCTCGAGAGACATTGACCCTCCGGGCTACTCGTAGGTCGGCAGCCAGTCGCCATGAGCCTCGATGAGATCGTCGACCAGGTTCCAGATTTGATCCAGATCCAACTCGGCACCGGTATGTGGGTCGAGCATCGCGGCGTGATAGATGTGCGCCCGCTTGAAGGTGAGCGCCGCCTCCACCGTCAATTCCTGGACGTTGATGTTGGTCCGCATCAGCGCCGCCAGGTGCGGGGGCAGGCTCCCCACGTGAGTGGGCTGGATGCCATTCCGGTCTACCAGGCATGGCACCTCGACGATACAGTTTTGAGGGAGATTGTCGATCAGGCCGTGGTTGGGCACGTTGCCGTAGATCACCCGGGGGGTGCCCGTCTCCAGGCTGTGGATGATATACGCCCCGTATTCGTGGGTCCGTTCGACCGCCAGGGCCATATCCGGATCCTCCAGGTAGGCGCGCAGAGCCTCCCACCCGGCGATCTGGGCCTCACAGCGGCGGGGGTATTCGTCCAGGGGGATGCCGAAGCGCTCGATCAGGTCGGGCCGGTCCCGCTTGATGAAGCACGGCACGTACTCGGCGAAGTGCTCGCTGGATTCGGTGACGAAATAGCCCAGCCGTTTCAATATCTCGTAGCGGACCCGGTTGCTGCTGGGCACGCGATCCTCCTCGATGACCTGCCAGATACGGGGATAGAGATCCTCAAACCCATCGTCTATCTTACGCTCGAAGCGCAGGTAGAAGGCCATGTGATTGATGCCCGCGCACAGGTAGTTGATCTCCTCGATGGGCACGTCGATGTCGTAGGCCAGTTGTTCGGCCGTGCCCTGGACACTGTGACACAGGCCGACCGTCTTGATGGGGCTGGCCCGGCTGATGGCCCAGCAGTTGATGGCCATGGGGTTGACGTAATTGAGGAACGTCACGTCGGGGCATAACGCCTCCATGTCGCGGCACATCTCCAGGAGCACAGGGATCGTGCGCAGGCCGCGCATGATGCCGCCGATGCCCAGGGTGTCGCCGATCGTCTGGCGCAGGCCGTGGCGTTTGGGGATTTCAAAATCGACGACGGTGGCCGGTTCGTACCCGCCGACCTGGATCATGCAGATGGCATAATCGGCGCCGTCGAGAGCCGCCCGCCGGTCAGTCGTCGCCTCGATGGTGGGGTGGACGTCCAAAGCCTGGGCGACTTTCCGGGCCACGATCTCCGACGTCTGCAGGCGTTCCGCGTCGATGTCGTGCAGGCTGATGACCGATTCGGCCAACTCGGGAAAGCTTAGGATGTCGCCGAGTAAATTCTTGGCAAAGACTGTGCTGCCGGCTCCAATAAAGGTAATCTTAGTCATTGTCTCAAATCATTCGATATGAGAGATCGTCCGTCTCAACGCCAAAGAGAATGTGATCGGTGACGTCTTTTCCACTGCGAAAATTGTTGATCAGGGCTGAAAGAATATGGCTTTATACCGTCAGGCCACACTCGCTGGCGTGGTGGATTCTGCCAGACGATCCCGGATTTCCATCTCTGCGCTGGTCAATTCGATCCCTTGGGAGGCCGCGATCTCGCCAGCCAGAAGCTTGATACCCTCCTTGTACATCCGCTTCCCACGGGTCGTCAAGCTTCCCTCCTGTTGCTGTCGCCAGGTCATGTCCCGCACCGCCTCGGCGACCTGCCAGATATCGCCGGCGTACAATTTATCCTCCAGGATTTGATATCGTTTCTTGTGATTACTGGGCAACGAGTGGGGATGAGAGTACAGGATGTCCCACACCGACTTCAGATCGGCGCTCGAGATCGCGCGCCGCAAGCCTATCGAGTCAGCGGCTTTGATCGGGATCATCAGACTGGAAGTTGGCTGGTTCAACAGCTTGATGCGATAATACAAGCTATGATCTCCTCGCCACGTTCGCTCGACAATGCCCTCCACGACACCGGCGCCACGGACTGGATGTACAATCGCTTCACCAGATTTGAACATTGAACTTTTCTCCTTAGCCCATTCTCAGACCTCTGTTAGCTTGAAATGTTGCAATCGTATAAGAGTAGAGTCATTATTGCTCCGTCTCGGCAGCTTTCTCCTGGTCGTTGACGCGCACAACAACCTGATCGTATGGTATGAGGGGATTGGGCTTGTCAGGAGCGCCGGGGTAGTCGATGGCAAACACCAAGGACTCCGCGAAGGGCAGCGTCTCGCCTTGATTCAATCGCTCTACAATCGCCTGCGCGCCCAGACCGGCGACCATTTCTTGTCGACTTTCGACGGAAGCCAGAGGCGGTAAGTGCATCACTCGAAACAGCGGCGAAAGAAAAACTGGCACTTGCCATGTCTCGCCGTCCTCTTCACGCCGAACGATGAAGAGAGCCACGTCGTCCAGTTCATCCTCGGTCATACGTGTTTCAAACAAGCGAATATGATAAGTATTTGTCAT
>DSAR01000427.1 GCA_011046405.1 Chloroflexota bacterium
CCATCGTCGTAGCGCACACTCAGGGCCAGACTGGTGACGTCGCCGCCGCTGAACGTGAAGGGGATGCGCACCAGACAGGTGGCGTTCTTGCCGATCATGTCGGTCCCCACGTCGATACCGATGACATCGCTGAAGTTGATGGGGTCACCGGGCCTGGTTTCATAGCCGACCGGTCCCGTCCCCGACCGCCAACCCGAATGATCGAACCCCGGCAGAATCCAATTGCTCTTTGCGCTGGACAGGTAGCTGCCGTCAATGACCTGCCGACTGCCCAGCCAACCCCGCCGCCATGCGACGGCCAGGTTGTCACCGCCGGTTCCCTCGGCCATGAGCGCTTCGATGTAGTACGTGCCGCCGGCCTCGAGGCGGATAGCCGCCGATCGCTGCTCGGAATACTTGGTCCACTGCCGGGAATCGGTCCAACCCGGCACATAGGCGATCCGACTTGCGTTGGCTGGGCTGGCGTCGGTGCTGAGCCAGAGTTCGCTATTGTCGTCGCTGGAAATCCAGAAGGTGTAGTCGCCGGTCTGGGTGGGGTGCAGATACGCGCCGATCCGCGTACCGTAGTTGTCATTCCAGTCGGTCGGAATCTCGAAGCTGGTGAGCGTTTGCGTCTGGTCGGGCTGATCGGGCCAGCCCGGATGGGCCTTGAGCGCGGCGATTGAGCCATCGCTGACGCCGAAGAAGTACTCAGCAACGACCGAACCCTTCAGGGCGGCCAGGGGCTCGGTGGGCACTTTCACGAAGCGTGGCGTGGCGTCGTTGATCAGGGAGGTCGCGGTGCCTTCTCCGGGCTGGCCTGGCGACACACGTGGATCGGTGCCGTCGAGCGTATAGTAGATCTCGCCACCGACGTTGGGATTCGTGAGCGTCAGGTTCTGGGTGGGCATCAGAATGCCGTCGCGCGGGCTGATTTGGGGCGCGTCGATGTTGGGATACCAGCCTTTACTGCGAAACTGACCAAGGACGGTCTGCGTCCGGCCGGGGAAATACGTGTTGAGTAGGGAATCAATCTGGTATTGCCAGGTTGCCTGGGTCAGGTTCAGGTTGCCCCAGCGGGCGCTCTCGGCGATGATCGCCAGTTCGATCTGTTGGGCGCGGGCGGCCAGTCGGGCCTTGGCGGCCTCAGGTGTCAGGGCGCCGTTGTGGAAGAAATGCTTGTGGACCCGGTCCGCAAAGCGCAGGCGATACTCAGCGTTCTGCGTGAGTTGCTGGTGCAGCCACTGCGGGTTGAAGTATTGAAATTGGTCTCCCGCGGGCCAAGGTCCCGTGCGGTCCCAGCCCCGATGGGTAAAGAGGGAATGCTCGGCGTCGTGGCGGAAGAACTTGAAGCCTTCGGGATGGCGCCGATTAAAAATGCCGTAGAAATTATTGGGTCGGGTGTTGCCCAGGAAATCAGAGATAGGCCCATCGAAGTCGCCCACGTAGTACGTGCAGATCATGTAATCGATCAGATTGTCCACGTCCAGATACCGCGGATAGGCGGGGTTGAAGGTGCCGTTGCTATTCAGGCCCATGAGACGGAAGTAGGGTTCGTTGTTGGTGAATCCGGCCCGGGCGACATTGTGGACATGACGCCAGGCGTCGAGGTTGCCGTCGGTGGCCCAGACGGTGTAGGGCCCGGCCTCGACTTTCACGGTGTCGTAGTCGTCCTTGTCGCCGCCGAAATAGGATTTACCAAAGGAGGCCTCGGATCGCTCCTGGCTTTGGAAGATACCCCAGTAGACGCCGTTGATATAGAGGTGGTAATAGCGGCTTCGTGTGTAGGGCTGGCCCATGTCACGCTGGGTATCGCGGCTGAAGACCTCCCGGCACATCGTATTGCGGCTGTCGTGCTCGAAACTCCAGGAGTAGTTCTGCGAGCAGCGCAGGTCGATATTGTCAAAGGCATCGACACCCTCGTCGCCGAAAAGGGGGTATCGGAGCTTGCCGGGGCCGTACTCCTTTCGGAAGAAGAAGCGAAAAGCGTGCTTGGGATTGCGGCTACTGCGACTGTAGCCCCCGCGGATACGAACGCCACAATCCACCTGGAAGCCCTCGGCGCCGTCGGGATGGATCAATTCGAGCGAGGCGGGGCGCTCCCAGTCGCGGCCTTGACGGCTGGCGTTGACGTAAATGCCGATACTCGGGTCAAAGAGATTGGGCAGATCGGTGACCAGGCACATGCTGGGGATCGCGGTGAGCGCATCGACCATCTGCCCGGCGTAGCGTGAGTCGTTCACCACGGCGGCGTCCATCCCGATGTCGATCACCTGGCCATTGACCGAACCACGGGGCCAGTCTCCGCCGGGATGCGTCTGGTGGATCACATCTTCGGGGAAGATGTAGGTGTGGGTGTCGACGTTGGAGGGGAGCCAGCCGGGCTTGAAAGCGGCGGCTCGAATGACCATCGTTCGATCAAGGACGATCGGTTGCGCGTAGGTCAAGCCGTGGTTGCCCGTGGGTGTGCTTCCATCCAGAGTGTAGCGGATCGTCGCCTCGGGCGTCTCGCACGAGAGCGCCACCGTCAGCGGCGGTTGACCGTCTGCGGGACGGGCATAGACGCCGCGGTCCAGACTGAAGCGGGTGTCGGCGACAATGCCAAGCTTGGCGTCGCGGTTGGCCTGGCCGGGGGTGAAGGCGGCGAAATAGTGGCTGTGCCCGTAGAAGACGCCGTACGAGATATTCTCCTCTTGAGGCGGGTACCCGAACCGCCCCGGCGCATATTCGAATTCGTCGTAGGCGTGGATGACCTGATCCTCATCGTCCAGCAGGGCCAGATACTCCCCGTCCTTGGAGAGCTTGAAGTTCGTATGGTAGTACCCCTTGCCGTCCCGGTACGGCGGGACGGCCGGCTGGCCCGAGGCGAACAGCAACAGATACCCGCGGGCCGCCAGGGTCAGCCCCTCCGGAAACGACCAGCGC
>DSAR01000466.1 GCA_011046405.1 Chloroflexota bacterium
GCTTGGCGCCGGTGTGGGCCCGACGTTTGGCGTCAAAACCCCGACCCTCCCGCCGGCCCCCCCGTGGGGGGGGGGGGGGACGCCATCCAGGCGACGCGCCAACTGCTGGTGGAAGGCCGCGTCGTCGCCATCAAGGGCCTGGGCGGCTTCCACCTGGCGTGTGACGCCGCCAACGACGAGGCGGTCGCGCGGCTGCGCCGGCGCAAGGGCCGTGTGGATAAGCCTTTCGCACTTATGGCCTTTGATATCGGCGCCGTCGAGCGCATCTGCGAGGTCAACGCCGACGAGCGGGCGCTTCTTCTCTCCCGCGAGCGGCCGATTGTCCTTCTGCGACGTCGTCCCAGTACACCCATCTCCGACCTGGTCGCGCCCGGCAACGAGCACCTGGGCGTCATGCTGCCCTATACACCGCTCCATTACCTGCTGCTGGAGCCTGGCGATTTCCCCATCGCCCTGGTGATGACCTCGGGCAACTACTCCGAGGAACCCATCGCCACGCGCAACGAGGAGGCGTTGGATCGGTTGGGCGAGTTGGCCGACGCTTTCCTGTTCCACGATCGGGAGATTCACGCCCGTTGCGATGACAGTGTGACGCGAATTTTTAACGGGGCCGAGCTCCCCGTGCGCCGCTCCCGGGGCTACGCGCCTTACCCGGTCCACCTGCCCTTCGATGTCGAGCAGACGTTGGCCGTGGGGGCCGAGTTGAAGAACACATTCTGTCTCACCCGCGACCGTTACGCCTTTCTCAGCCAGCACATCGGCGACATGGAGAACTACGAGACCCTGCACTTCTTCGAGCAGATGGTGGAGCAACTGGCCCGCACTTTCCGCATCGAGCCGGCGATCATCGCCTGCGACATGCACCCTGGCTATCTGGCCACCCGCTGGGCCCAGGCCCAGGCCGTCAAACGTCAGCCGCCCGCCCGCCTGATCCAGATTCAACATCACCACGCCCACGTCGCCGCCTGTATGGCCGAACATGGTCTCACTGGCGAGCGGCCCATCATCGGCGTGACGTTCGATGGCACCGGCTACGGTACCGACGGCGCCATCTGGGGCGGCGAGTTCCTCGTCGCCGACTACGAAACTTCCCGCCGCGCCGTACACCTGGCCTACGTGCCCCTGCCCGGCGGCGACGTCGCCATTCGCCGGCCCTACCGCATCGCCCTGGCCTACCTGTGGGCCGCAGGCGTTCCCTGGGACGATGGTCTGGCCCCTGTGGCCGCCGCTCCCGACGCCGAGCGCCAGATCCTGCTCCAACAACTTGAGCGGAATCTGAACACCGTGCCCACTTCAAGCGTCGGTCGTCTCTACGACGCCGTATCTGCCCTGGCTGGTGTGCGGCAGGTGATCAATTACGAAGCCCAGGCCGCCATCGAGCTGGAGGCGCTGGTCGCAGAGGATGTCGAGGCGGCCTATGCCTTCGATCTGAACGGCCCTGTGGTCGAGATCGTCCCCGTCATCCGCGCCGTGGTCGCCGACGTGCGGGCTGGCGCGCCGGCCGGGGTGATCGCGGCCAAATTCCACAATGGCCTGGCGCTGATGATCCGCGACGTCTGCCAAGTCTTGCGAGACGAGACCGGCCTGGCAGAGGTGGGGCTTTCCGGCGGTGTGTTTCAGAACGTGACGTTGTTGCGCAAAGCGGTCCCGTTGCTGGAAGGGGCCGGCTTCACCGTATACGCCCATCACCTGACGCCGCCGAACGATGCCTGTATGGCCCTGGGGCAAGCGGTCATCGCCAGCGTCCAGGCCACGGTCGGCGCGTAGATCCAGACCGGCGTCGTTTAAGGGAAAGGAACCAGGTTTTTGGGAAAAACCTGGTTCCTGGCACCCTTGAATAAACAGCTATGGCCTAACCTGGCAGAGCCAGAAACCAAAGATCAACCACGGATTCCGCGGACAAAAAGCGTCCGATTGATTTTCACGGATTTTTCTTTTTCCAATCCGCGTAATCCGTGGTTGACGTCTTGGACTCTGAATTTTTGCTCTTTGGATTTAGCCCTTGGTTGGCATATACTTGGCCAGTTTTCCCGCCAGATTAGACAGCGGCATACTTTGAAGCCAGATATGTCCCGGCCCTTTCAACGTGGCCAGGAACAGTCCCTCGCCGGAGAACAGGACGTTGGCGACGCCTTTGACCGCCCTGATGTCGTAATCCACCGTCGGTTCGAACAAGGCGATGTGCCCTGGGTCTATCTGCATCACTTCGCCGGCTGCAAGATCGTATTCTCGCACCTCACCGGGGATCTCCAGGAAGACGACCCCAGGGCCGGTGATCTTTTGCAGGATGAACCCCTCGCCGCCGAACAGCCCGGCCCCCAACTTTTTACGGAACGCCATCTCCAGATTCACCGATTCTTCGGCGCACATGAAGGCGTCTTTTTGGCAGATCAGGCTTTGGCCGGCTGCGAGTTGAAAGTCGAGCACTTTACCCGGCGCTTCGGGTGTGAAGACGACCAGGCCCTGGCTGCTGCGGCAGGTATACGTCGTCATAAAGAATGACTCGCCCGCCAGTTTCCGGCCCAGGCCGGCCATCAGGCCGCCCTTGGTGTCAGTCTTCATCTCGATGTCGCCCTTCATCCACGCCATACCGCCGGATTCGGTGTAGATCGACTCTCCGGCGCGCAGGTGGACGTCTACAGTCTGTAATAACGTGCCCTTCACCTCGTACTGCATCTCATGCCTCCTTAAATTTAATAGATGTTGTTATTTGGTAACTACTCAGACCAGCCCTTTGCTGTGCCGGAGAATTCCGCTGCAAACGGGCAGCAGGCGGAGTAGTTACGGTAAAATGGTATATTGGTATATTGGTATATTGGTATATTGGTATATTGGTATATTGGTATATTGGTATATTGGTATATTGGTA
>DSAR01000123.1 GCA_011046405.1 Chloroflexota bacterium
GCCCGCCAGCAGCGTCTCTGCGACCAGCCGGTAGTTGCTGCTCGGGTCGTCGGGCGGCACGCACCGTTCGTCAGCCCAGAACAGGTGGACCTGCGACCAGGGAATTTGCGCGCGATAGGGGTCAGCGGAGAGCAGCCGGTAGAGCGCGCCGGGCGTCGAGCCGCCAGAAAGCGTCGCGCTGAAGCGTCCCCGCGCCGCGACAGCGGCCTGGGCTAACGCGGCGAAACGGCGCGCGGCTTCCTCGGCCAACGCGGCCGCGTCGGGGACGACGACGATCTCGGCGGCTGGCGTCACCGGTGCCCTCCACAGCCGATGTGCCAGGTGCGGCCTTGCTCGCCCAGCATCCTCTCCGCTTCGACCGGCCCCCAACTCCCCGGCTCGTAGAAGGCCAGCGCCGGGGCATCTGGCTCGGCCCAGTCGGCCAGGATCGGGTCCACGATGCTCCAGGCCAGTTCGATCTCGTCCGCTCGGGCAAAGAGGGAGGCGTCACCCTGCATCGCGTCGAGCAACAGCCGCTCGTAGGCTTCGGGCAGCGCCGTTGCGCCAAAATCCTCGGCGTAGTGGAACTCCATATCGACCGAACGAGTCCGCATCCCGGCGCCCGGCTCCTTCGCCTCGAAGCGCAGGTGCATGCCCTCATCCGGCTGGAGGCACAGCGAAAGCACATTGGGCGCGATCTGCGCCTCGTCCGAGGCGAAGAAGAGGTGTGGCACACGCTTGAACTGGACCGCGATCTCGGTCGTCTTGGCCGCCAGGCTCTTGCCGGAGCGGAGGTAAAAGGGTACCCCCTGCCAGCGCCAGTTGTCCACGAACAACCGGAGGAGGGCATAGGTTGGCGTCTCTGACCCAGGCGCTACCCCGTCTTCCGCACGGTAGCCCTCGTATTGCCCCCGGATGCTCTGCGTGCAGCGGCGCACCGCCCGGAGCACCTTGACCTTTTCATCCCGCAGGGCGTCGGCTTCAAAGAGGGCTGGTGGTTCCATCGCTGTCAGCGTGAGCAGTTGGAGCAGGTGGTTCTGGAACATGTCGCGCAGCACGCCGGCCTGGTCATAGTACCCGGCGCGATGACCGACGTCCACCTCTTCCGCCACGGTGATCTGCACGTGATCTACATAGTTCCGGTTCCAGAGCGGCTCAAAGATCGCGTTGGCGAAGCGAAGGGCCAGAATGTTCTGCACCGTCTCTTTGCCCAGGTAATGGTCGATACGGTAGACCTGGCCTTCGTCAAAGACGATGTGAACCTGCTCATTCAAGCGGTGGGCACTTTCCAGGTCGTGCCCGAAGGGCTTTTCGATGACGATGTGCGTCCAGCCTGGGCTGCGGTGCAGTCCGGCCTGCCCCAATTGCTCGACGATGGTGGGGTAGAGCGTAGGCGGTGTGGCCAGGTAGAACAGGCGGTTGCCCTCTGTGCCCGCCCCGGCGTCGAACTGGGTCAGCCGTTCCGCCAAGCGCTGGTAGGTTTCAGGGTCGCCATAGTCGCCGGTCAGGTAAGTGATGCGATCCTGGAACACGTTCCACTGCGCACAGACCCCCGGCTTGGCCCGGGAATAGTCCTGCACGCCCAAGAAGAGTTGGTCACGGAACGTCTCGTCCAGCAGCGAACTGCGCGCCACGCCCAATACCTGGGAATTGGGCGGTAGAAAGCCTTCACACCTCAGGGTGTGGAGCGCGGGAATCAGCTTGCGTCGGGTCAGATCGCCCGACGCGCCAAAAATCACCACCGTTGCCGGGGCGGGCGTCAGTGTGCGAGGGGACATGGTACCTCCTGACGGGTCATCTCGATAGGTTTTCGGCTCATTACGGATCTCTGGTTCATACCAACGCCTGCAGCGCGTCCAACAACGCCTCGAACTCTTCGCGGCAGTCGCGACAATGGAGCAGATGCTCTTGAACTAGCGGCAACGCTTTGGCGGCGTCCTTGCCCGCCAAAGCCATCTCGGCAAAGGCGTCGAGTTGCGCAAAGCAGTCGTCGCAGCCGATCTCGTCACCGTGATATCATCTCAATAAACCGGGGCAAACTCGCTCGGGCCGGTCTCCTGACCGTGCCCGCTGTGACTCGGTCGGGAGACCGGCCACAGCTCCCCAACTTATTGAGAAGATACTCACCGTGGGTGTTGGCGATCGTGCGTACCATTTCCTTCAGTTTGATCCGATCCAATTTCATCCGTGGTTTCCCTACATCATTCTTGACGTCACGGCAGGCTGCATTCTTACGTCAACCCTGCTCAAAGACGGCGATCAGTTCCTGGGGCGTGAGGCCCCGCTCGGCCAGCGCGCGTTTGAGCCGCACGCGGGCGTCGTGCAACAGCTTGTAGAGGTATCATCTCAATAAACCGGGGTAAACTCGCTCGGGCCGGTCTCCTGACCGTGCCCGCTGTGACTCGGTCGGGAGACCGGCCACAGCTCCCCAACTTATTGAGAAGATACTTGTAGAGGGCGTTGCGGTTGGTGTCCATGCGGCGGGCGACCTCTTCCAGGGGCATGCCCTGACCCATGACGGCGACCATCGCCATGCGCTGCCGCTCGGTCAGGGCTTGAGCGATCAGCTGACGCAGCAACGCGACGGTCTGGCGCTGGATCGTTTCGTGTTCGGGCGTGGTATCCAAAGTCGCCAACGCGGCCAGCGCGTCCGTCTCGTCGGTGGACGGCATCAGGTCGGGCAGCGGTACGTCCTGCCAGCGACGCCGGCGTAGCTCGGTGAGCGCCGTCCGCACGGCGATCTTTTGCGCCCAGGTGGTTAAGCGGCTCTCGCCGCGAAAGCTGTCCAGCGCGTCCAGAATGCGCAGCAGCGAGTCCTGGACAAAGTCCTCAATGTCCGCTTCGGTGACGCCGTACCTGGCGACGAGGGCATAGCGC
>DSAR01000530.1 GCA_011046405.1 Chloroflexota bacterium
CCCCAGGCTCCACTTCATTCCATACGTTCTACTCACGACATCCTCCTAAAATGAAGCGTGAAAAACCTATCTCGATCCAATACAGTCCGATAGGTGATCCAACCCGCTTCGACAGACGTTGGCGTCGGCGTTGCATCCAGAAAAACACTGTCGCCCGGCATGCGAATCCGAACGCTCAGCGGATGAGCAGCGGCCCCCGCCTGCTTCGGCACACGCAGAGTGTACCAGCCCTCATCACCGCGCCATTCTACCACATCTGTCGGGAGAGTCCAAGTGAACGAGCGCGTCTGGGAAGCGGCGGTAGAAACCAGGCCCGGCACACCGAAGGACGTCAACGGCGCTTCATCCACTACACGAACCGTAATATCCCCGTCGTCTTCCTCCCCCGACATGAGCGACGCGCCCGATATGGGAATCTGCGTCGCGTCGACCAAACGGCTCTCCCGGGGAACGAAAACCTGCGCGTAATACCAATAGCAGCGATCCATCATGTCCTCGTAGATGTCCCCATAATACGAGTCGTGCCGGCAGAAGACCTCGACGCTGCTGGTGTGGGTGTAGGTCAGCGTCAGCCCAGCCTGTGGCGGCGACTGGCGCAAATCGCAGCGATACACGATCTCCTTTTCGATGTATGGGTTGACCTTGTTGTATCCCACATTGGTATCGAGCACCATCAGGAAATCGCCCGCCGTCTCCGCCCGCAACGCCCCATCCCAATTTCGCTCAGCCAGCAACGCCGCCGCCTCCGGGTGCTTCAGGTAGATCAGCAGGTGCTTCTGCTCCAACATGTCCAACGCCGCCTTGCCGAGCGCGACCCAATCCACGCGCCCGCTCTGGATCCGCACCCATGTCGCCTGGGCGACCACGCCCATGAAGGATTTCCGCTGCCTCCACCAATCCCCCAGGGCCTCATCGGCGCCACCACTGCCCTCCGGCGCCCAGGCCTCCCGGATATACTGGATGATGCGATCGCCGTCGATGGGTTGATCCGCCCCCTCAATCGTCAAGGACCCGACAGCGCCGACGAAAGCCTGCACCGCTCGCTGATCCATCGCGATCACGCCGTCTATCGACACGTCATAACCGGGCCGGTACAGCGCAATCGCCTGCTCGGCAGACGTCGGGAAATCAGGCGACCAGTTGCTATCTCGGAAGACCCATAGATCGAGCAACATATAACGCCGCAGTGGATCCGGCGGGTCGGGATACGGTTGAGAGAAATCGTCCACGGCGTAACTATCCCGGAAGGTCATCTGGGTCAACTCTCCGGCATCGATCTCGATCTCACCGACGCCGCTGATGAATCCGCCGCCGGGCCGCAGTTCGTCCTCGTTCAGCGCCAGGACGAGGTACGTACGTGGCTCATCCACGCCCAGCAGCGACGGGGCAATGCTCGCCGCCGACAGGCCCGAGCGCAGCAAAGGCAATCCCCGGTCCAACAGCGCCGCCGCCTCCGCCGCCCGGGGCGATAGCTGCGCCACATCCACCTGCTCCCAGGCCGCCTGCGCCCGCTCGGCCGCCGCCAACGCCTCCGCCAACACGAACTCCTCCCGATCCAGCAGCCGGGCCATCTCCTCCATCGAGAAAGCGGCGGAAGAAGCGTCCGGATCGCCGAAAGCGGTCAGGGCCGGTTCCAGCGCCAGGCACGTCAGCGCCCCCGCCTCAGTCAGACCGTCGCCCACAGCCAAAAGATGGGGCGCGGCCTCCAACTCACCACCGATTCCGGGCAGCCATCTGAAGAGCGGCGCCAGCCGGGCGATGATGCCGGTCTGCCGGTAGAAAGTCGAGAAATCCTCCCGTGCGCCGCGCATCAGCTCGCACCCGGCGACCGGATCGAGGGACTGCGGGTCGTCCACCAACGCCCGCGCCTCGGACAGGTGTCCCAGGAGCGAAAGCCCCGCCCGCGTCACGCTCACGCCCCACCCCACGAGCGCGATCAGGCCGAGCAGGAGCAGGATCAGACCAGCCCACTTCAACCGGGCGTCCCGTTTACCCTCACGCTTCTCGCCGTTTTCCGGCGGCGTCGATTCCCCGTCTCTCGTCATCTCGATTGCCGCGCCTCCACGTTCCATATGCCATCGTCGTCCAATCTAATGATCGGCCGCCCGGCCCGCTGGGCCGCCTCCTCCGGAGACAGGTCGTGTAAATCGTCCGCAGGAAAGCCCGTTGCGCCTCCCATCACGCGAAGGAGTTCCTCGCGATAAACCGCCTGGGGCCAGAAGCCGCTGGTCACAAGCACGACGTCCGGCCGTCGGCCCAGAACGTCCCGCGCGTACCACAGCGCAAAGGTGTAGCGGTCCTGATCGGTGAACACCACCGACCGGGGCGGGACCTCGCGCAACGTCCGCTCCGCCCACGCCAACGCCGTATCGTCGCGATGAACGTCCATCCGCCCCCACGATAAAAGCGCCTGCAGCAACGGGAGCAACAGAAACATCCCTCGCAACCCATCTCTCCGCCGTCCAAGCCAATCCACGATCTCAGCCAATCCCCGGCCCAGCCAGAGCGCCGCGATGGGCAGCGCTGGCGCCAGATAGACCAACGAATCGGCCGTGTTGTAGCCAATGGCGTACAGGTTGAAAGCCCCGAAGGCCAGCCCGGTTGCAAGCAGGTAACCTGCCCCAGTCTTGTCACACCCCATCTTGAGCGCGCCCCACCCGGCTACCAACGCGCCGAGCGGCGTGAACTGACGGGCCAACAGCCCCATCCAGGCCCAGACACGCCCGGGCCACGCGGCGAGCGGCAGTCCAAACAAGTATCCATGGTAGAGCCGCCCGCTGACCAGCGTCCACCACCCCGCCAACGTGCTCACGTCCCCCCACGGTGAGAACGTATCCCGCCGCGCCCACA
>DSAR01000120.1 GCA_011046405.1 Chloroflexota bacterium
ATCCCATTGCCGGTACAAGCAAAGCGCAAGGAGTTTCGAATGTCCCACATCTCGTCTCTCTCCCGCAAATCCAAAGTCACGCTAGTCAAGCTGATACACACCCTCACCGCGCTGTCGATCCTGGCGAGCGCGTTCCCGGCGGTGGGCTGGGCGGCGCCGCTGGAACGTTTTGCCACGGCGCGGGCCGAGCGGCGGTCGCCGGCCAAGCCTGGCGGCGCGGTCGAAGGGCCAGTGGACTTCACCTGGCGCACTTACGACGTCCCGGTCGATCTGGCCAGCGCGCGCGCTCCCAACGAAGACCTACTGGGGATAAATGCGCCTGATGAGGCCGGCGCGCCGATCTCAAATCTCGTCGACGAGCCGTTGGTGACGGGGAGCGACTTCTATTCCCACACCGTCTACCTGCCCCTGGTGGCCCACAACGCGCGGCCGATGGCCGACGTCCGGTTGGAGGCGTGGGTCGAGCCGTGGCTGGCCCTGCCCGGCGACGTGGTGACCTACACGCTGGCGGTGGTCAGCACCGGCCAACTGGGGATGACCGACGGCTGGCTAGAGAAGGAACTACCGGCGCAGATCGAGGTACTGGCGGTAGGCGGCGGGTCACACGAAGTGACGGAGGGTCGACTGCGGTGGCAGTTGGACCCGTTGGCGAGAGGCGAGACGATCTCGGTCACCGTGCGGGCGCGGGTGCTGACAGGGACGGCGATGACCGAGGGCTACAGCCCCATCACGTTCACGGCCCGATCGCTTGCGACGGCCCGATCGCTTGCGACGGCCCGATCGCTTGCGACGGCCCGGGCCAACCGGATGGCCGTGGAATCCGGGGACCCGGTGACGGCGACGGCGGCGGTCTCGCTCCTGGTCGGGCAGGCGATCACCCACACCCTGACGCCCGAGGGGGGCGTGTTCGACTCCTACCACGACCTGCTTCAGCTCGAGGCGCCGGCCGGGGCGGTGACCCAGACGACCGACGTGCGCGTCGTCGATTTCGTGCCGCCGACGCCGCGGCCGGGGGAATCCCTTTGGGTGAACATCTTCGACGTGGCGGCGGTGGGAGAGGCCGGGGAGGCCCTGCGGGACGCCGAGGGCCACACCCGCTTCCTGCGCCCGCTGACGGCGACGGTGAACCTGGCGGATCAGGTGGGGTGGATGGACGCCCACCTGGTGCATTTCGAGGACCGGGCGGGCCGGGCGGTTGCGTGGACCGCCTCGACCTTCGACCCAGAGACGGAGATGCTGACGGCGACGCTGCAGACCTTCTCCGGTTACGGGACTGCCCTGAACAACCCCTTCCCCACCGACGGTTCCCATTTCCTGTTCCAGGATTGGCCCGGGGTGGACCTGTACGGCGGCGGTGTATCGTACCAGATCCCCATCAAGACGCCGCCGGCGGCGGGCGGCGTCAACCCGTCCCTCTCGCTCAACTACAGCAGTCGAAGCATAGATGGCCTGTTGGGGGTGGTGCAGTCGGCCGACGTGGGGATGGGCTGGAGCGTGGGCGGCGTGGCGGCGGTGGTGCGCCAGATCAAGACCCGGCCCGAGAGCGGCTACACCCGCTGGTGGTACGAGAACGCGTTCACCCTGATGGTGGGCGGATCATCCTACCGCCTGGTGGGCCGGGAGGAGACCGGGGCCGGGTGCCGGTACTACACCCGGGAGCGCTCGGGGTTGCGGGTGATGCTGTACAACGGGTTGTGCGGGTACGAAGCAGGCGTCGGCCGGCCCGACAACGCGACCGGCGAGTATTGGGAGGTGACGACGACCGGGGGCGCCCGCTACCGCCTGGGCGCGACCCACAACAGCGAGCAGATGGTGCTGATGCGGTACTACCTGCCTGAGTGGTGCGACCTGGACAGGTGTTGGACACATAACGGGCACGCCAAGCCGGATTTCGAGAGTTACGCCGGCGACCGGGCCCACGTGGTCGCCAGCCGCTGGTCGGTGGACCGGATGGTGGACACCCACGGCAACGAGATCCAATACCAATACCGGGAAGAGGGACGGCACTCGGGCGGTCTGAATTGGGATCGGGCGACCCACCTGGAATACGTCAGGTATGGGGGGCGCGATTTGCCCCAGTACACCGTCCAGTTCGTGTTCGAAAATCGCAAGGACGCCAATGGGCATTGGCACGACGCCGGGCCGCCATCTTACCGGATCAAGAGTTTCACCACGTGGGAGCGCCTGCGCGTCGCGGCGATCCGCGTCTCGGTGAGCGGGCACGTCATCCGGGAGTACGTCCTGCGCTACAACACCCCGACGCTCGAATGGCCTGGATACGAGTGGATTCATCACAACCATCCACCGGAGATAACGGAACTGGCGACGGTCCAGGAATACGGCGCCGGGGGCGTTGCTGGCGGCGAGGCGCTGCCGCCGGTCAGGCTGACCTACCACTACCTGGACCAGGCGGATAAACAGATTGACCCGGCCGACGGCGCCTATTACGGGGGCCGGTTACGCTACCCCCGGCTGGCCCGGGTCGACAACGGTTACGGTGGCTGGGTCCAGTTCCAATACCAGGCGGTCGGCTGCGGTGGGGTGGAAATTGGAAGCGGGTCATGTGAAAAGCCTAAGTCTAATGAGCCGGCCAAGAAGCGCTGCGGCTCGGTCTACAGCTACCGGGCGATCCAGGAAGCGAGAGGCGATGGGACGGGGCGGATTTCACACACCACCTACGGTTACGAGGGGGCGTGTTTCGCGACGAAAGTTTCGCCCTGCCGGCGCGACCAGCCGAAGACCTTCACCCTGCTCGGCCACCAGAAAGTCACCGTCATGGCCGACGATTACACCGGCGCCCGGCTCAAAGAGACCGTCCATCACTACGTCAC
>DSAR01000266.1 GCA_011046405.1 Chloroflexota bacterium
CGTCGGAATCATGCCAGGTAAAAATGTAGCGCTTGCTGGGATAGGTGGCGCTATCGGTCAGGAACTGGGCTTCGGGGCGATTGGCGGTGATGGCGCCGTCGGTGATTCCGCTCAACCATTTATTGGCATTCCAGAGGTATTTGACCTGGGAGATTTCGGCCGTCGCGCCGGGGGCGCCGCCGGGGCCGACGCAACTGTCGTCCTCGATGGTTCCATAGCAGACCATGGAGGTTTCGGCGCCGGAGCTATAAAATATCGTGATCTGGCGGTCGCACTCGTCGGCTGGCTCACCTTCGTTGTCGCAGGGAGGATCCAGTTTGCGGTTCTCGTTGGTATCCTCAAACAGGCGGCCGTGGGCGTCGACCAGCAGGGCCTGGACCTCGCCGGCCCAGGTGATCTTATTGCTCGGGGTGTCCGAATCATATTTTTCCGGCCAGAAGATGGCCTGGTAAACCGCGCCCTCGCCGGAGCGGGTGGCGGAGATAACCGAGGCGGCGGAGCCGGAAGCGGCCCCGGCCCGGATACTGAGGAAGGCCGCCCGCAGAGCCCCCTCCAGCTCGTTGAGGGTTTCCGCCTGGTAGAGGGTGGTGCCGCCGCTGGCGGCGGTATCAGCCAGCAGGACGTTGGGATTACATTTATCGGTGCCTTCGTCGCGGAATTTACCGACCGCAACCACATAGGTGTTGATGGGTCTCAGCTTGCCTTCGCCTGCCGGCGTCCCCACCTCGGCGGGCAGCGCGAAATTCAACGTCAGGTCCTGGCCCACTCCTTGGTAGGCGTAGTAGGCCAAATCGTCCAGGTAAGTGCTGCCGTGCAGGGCGTCGCAGGTGCCGCTGCCCAGGTTGTAATTCAATGATTCAGCGAAGTTGACCATCTGGGGATTAAGATCGGCGGTGGGCGCCCCGTCGGTGATCAGCAAGATATTGTTGCTCTGGCACCAGGCCTGGATGGGGTCCTCGGCGGTACTGAAATCGGCGGCATTGAGGCGCATGGTCTCATCCTGGAGATAATAGCCGACGGCATTGTACATCGTTTCGGCCAAAGGGGTCCAGGTGTCGGCGACTACGGCGTTGATCGCGTCCACCAGGCTCTGGGTGTGAGTCGCGCCTTTGCCCATGGGGGTTATCACCTGGCCGCCGTCGCGGACCCCGGCATCGCAGGCGTAGGTGCTGAGAGCTCCCGGCAGGGAGCATTCATGCAGGGCCCCGTCCCGGTTGAAGACCATGGCCCCGATCCGCAGGTCATCGGCAAATTCCTGCAACAGTCCGGAGGGGGTCTCGTTTTGGGCGATCCGGCCTTTAAGCACCGCGATGGGATGGCCGATCTGGCTGACCACCCCCGCGTCCACCAGCACCGCCGGCAAATTCCAGAGCTCGCCGGTGTCGTCGCCGACTCCGGTCACCTGATCGCTGGGGTCGGTTACCGGTGGCACGTCGATCACCGCGCAATAGCGCAGCAAACCGTCACGAATGCACTCGTTGAGATCGGGGTAGGTGTTGGCGCTCCAGCCATTATTTTGAATCTTGCCGTTGGCCCGCCAAGTCACGGCATCGTGATTCCAGCAGTAACCAATGTAGCCGCTCTCGAAGACGGGATGATCCACCCGTTTGGCGTCAAAATCGCCGTAACACATGTAGCCCATATGGTCGGTGCCGATCGTTGCGGGGTCGACGCCCGGCGGGCCGTTGCCCTCGTAGATCTGTTCGCAGGCGTTGATGGTCCGGCTGATGTCGCCCACCGTGATGGAGTCGGGTTCGTTGTGTTTGACGATGAACCAGCAGGTTTGGATCGCGTGGTTCAGGGCGGCCTGGGCGGAAACCTCATAATCGCCGGCGGTTCCCGAGCGATAGGTAAGGCAGTCGTCGATATAGTCCTTCAGCGCGCCCAGGTTGGGGCTATCCTGGCGCATCTCCTCGACGGCGTTTTGGCATGCCTCGTGATCGTAAGCGACGTCTGCGTCATTTGCGGGAAAAATTTCGATTCGGGTGGTGCGATCATTGGGGTTCGCCAGCAACTCCATCGGATTGGGGGGCCTGATTGCCACGGTTAGACGATGGGCCTCGTTCCCTTCCTGGCCGGCCAGATCGATGGTGGTTTGTTTGACAAAGCGTTTTTCCAGGCACCCTCGAGATTCCAGCACCAGGTCGCTGTTGTCGAATTTGCCCCCGGTGAGGATCTTTTTCTCGATATCCATTTTGGACGCGCCCGCCCAGTTAAGATAGTTTCCCCGGGCCGCAAAGGTTTGCAGGGTAACAACAGGGTCGCCGGCAACATCCAGGGTGGTGACGATCTTCAGGCATGCTTCGCGGTTCCCGGCTGGGCCTTTGCGATAGTTGGCGTCGCTGCAGCCGCTTTCCGGGGTTGCGGCTTCGAATTTGTCGCTGCCGAAGTCATAAAGATACCAGCCATCCGGGTCAAAGTAGCCGGCATAGCTTTGGGCGGTCGCGTAGGTTTCGTCATAGCAGTAACCGGCCTCCTCGAGATAGGCCAAATCGTACATGCTGGACGAGTTGTCGATAACCAGCAGCATGTTGGGGTCCACCCCCGGAGTGAGAAAGGGAGGCACCTTGTCGGGGTTGGTGCTGTCGCAGTACCCCGCCGTCGCTTGGCTCGGCGGCAGCAGAGCGAACAAGGTCAGCAAGAAAATGGTGCAGGCCGCTTTCATAATCCGTTGCATGGGTTTCATCCTGGCTCCCTCATTATGATGCTGGTTTACAGTTGATCTTCACAGTAGGGCAGCCGGCCGGTCCCTTCCATGCCGATGGAGTTCCGCCACCTTATTTCAATCAGTTTTTTGGTGTTCCTGGCGCCTCGGTGCTGGACGTAGATA
>DSAR01000447.1 GCA_011046405.1 Chloroflexota bacterium
AGGGGGGACTATCTTGCCGTTTGTTTGATCAAGGCCCTCGCCTGCCCAACCCTGGGCTGGGCGGCGGTGCCGCCGTACCCGGTGGTCGAGAGCGCCCCACAGGCGTTGGCGAAACGAAGCGATTCCTCCATCGACTGGCCCTCGACGACGCGGGCATAGATGAAGCCGGCGTCGAAGGAATCGCCCGCGCCGGTGGTGTCCACGGTGTCCACCTGGAACCCCGGGACGCGCACGACCTGTCCCTCGACCAGCGTCATCGAGCCCACCGGCCCCCGCTTGACGATCACGTGCCGGGCGTGTTCGCTCAACGCCCTCAGGGCATCCTCGGCATCGTCGACGCTGGCGATGGCGCAGGCCTCCTCCTCGTTGGGCAGGAAGAAATCCACCCGAGGCAACAACTCCCGCAGAGCGTCCTGGGCCCACCCTTCGTTGGGGTCGTGGCCCGTGTCCAGCGAGACAGTGAGACCGGCGTGCCGGGCCTGGTCGAACAGGGCCGGCAACCCGGGCCGCAGACCCTGCTGGAGGAAGTAGGAACCGACGTGCAGGTGCTGGTATCGCCACAGGATCGAGGTCTTGACGTCGTCCAGGCGCAGATTGGGGATACAACCCAGGTAGGTCACCATGGCGCGATCCTCGGGATAGGTCAGCGAGATGGTCACGCCGGTGCGGATCACGTTATCGCGCAGGACCAGCTGGGTATCCACGCCCAGTACCTTCAACTCGCCGATGACGAAATCGCCGTAGTAGTCGATGCCGACCTTGCCCAGGAAATCCACCCGGGCGCCCAGGCGGGCCATCCCCGCTGCGCAGTTGGCCGACGAACTCCCCATGACGATGTGCAGGCCGCTGGCCAACATCTCCTGGCCCAACGCGGGCAGGTCCGGCAACCCGCTGACGATCACGTCGACGTTCAACTCGCCGATGACGAGGACTCTTTTGCTCATATACGTCTCCTTTGTATCTTCTCAATAACTTGGGGAGCTGTGGCCGGTCTCCCGACCGAGCCACGTATCGGGCACGGTCAGGAGACCGGCCCGAGCAATTTCCCCAGATTATTGAGAAGATATTCTCCTTTGATGGATGTCGATGGATGTCTCACGAATGGCACAAATCTTAAAATTTTACCAGGGCCGGCCCAGGGCCTGGCATAGGGCTGTGACACGGGCCATCCGCTCCCGGGCCACGGTGTTGAGGAACGTCTCGCGCTCCCGGGGGGGCAGGTCCACCGCCTCTTTCCACACCGCCCGCCCCACCGCCACGCCGCTGGCCCCGGCCCGGGCGGCGACCGTCACCTGGCGCAGGTAGGTCTCGAAATCAACCCCCGCGCTGAGGAGCACCCACGGCGCCCGCGAGGCGGCCGTCAACTCGCCACACGCCTCCTCCCACGCCTCCGGGTCCGGCACGGCGTTGACGTCCAGCGGGAATTCCGTCTTGAGCACGTCGACGCCGGGATAGGCCGTCAAGCGGCGGGCGGCCTCGGTCACGACGCGGCGCCGTTCCTCCGAAGTCAAACGACGTCGGGCATGTTCCGGCGAATAGGAGAGCGTCTCCAAGAACAGGGGCACGTCGGCCTCCGCACAATCGGCGGCGACCTCTCGCACCAACGTCTCGATCTGGGGCGCCGTCGGCGCGTCGGGGTGGTAGTAGACGAGCAACTTGACGCCGTTCCCGCCGATGCGCCGGACGCGCTGGGCGTCCCAGCCGGGCAGGAGCCGGCTCTGGCGGGCCGTCGGGTCGCCGGTGTAACCGGTCTGTTCGATGGCGACGATCAGCCCGGTCGCGCTGGGCAGGGCGTCTCGCTCGATCGCCGGGACGGCGCCGAACTCGGGGTCCAGCAACACCGCCGAGGCCTCGGGGGCCAGGGCGGCGACGGCGGCGCACTTGAAGGCGGTCAGCGCCTCGGCCGGGACGGTATCGGGCGCGTGGGGATTCAGCGAGCGGCGCAGGTTGTTCCGGTGATCGATCGCCAGGATGGAGAAGCATCCCCGTGAGGTGGCACACTGGTGCAAACCCCGCCGTCGTCCCGGCGTCCGTTGATTTTCATTCGACATCGTTTTCTCCCCCTCATATTAAATTGACAATGGCACATTTGTCCCCAGCGAATAAATTCGCGGGCCACAACTGCAAAGTCGGCCTACACCGACTATGAACTAACCTGCGAAGGTAGGTTTTGCAGTGCGTGATTTTTACGCGCTGTAGCCACGCGGTTTTAACCGCTGTGCGCTGTAATGTGCCATTGTCATATTAAGGCAGCAATCGCCGCGCGTTCTCGAAATACAGTTTCTCCAGCACCTTCTCCGGCAGGTCCACGCCGTCAACCTTCCAATCCCCCTGGATCGGGAAGTTCGGGTAGGGAATCTGGCGGTCACCGGTCTCGAAGAAACGCCAGTGTTCGTCGTAGAACGATTCGAGCGCTGCCATATCCCGCTGCTGCCGGTCGTCGAAGACGTCCCAGCCCAGCACCAGGTCAGACCCGAACAAAATCCGGTCCTGGTACTTGACGAAGAAGGCCCGCACTGCATCCGCCGGATGGCGCCCGATCTCGCCGATCCGCGCGCTGGTATCGACGTGGAAGTTGGGGTAGCGATCCAGGCAATCGGCCACGTAGGCCAAATCCTCGGGGTAATTTCCCAGGTGGGCGCCGATGAAGGTCGTGTCGGGGTGGCGTTCGATCACCCGGTTGCGCTGGGCCAGCAGTTCGTCGTGGGCCGGGAAGTCCGGCGTGCCGAAGTGCCATTCCGGGTGCCGGCGCAACTCCTCCCGACGTTCGTTGTGTTCGTCCAACGGCTGGAAAAATGCCACCGGGTCGGCGGTGTGAATC
>DSAR01000446.1 GCA_011046405.1 Chloroflexota bacterium
CAGGAGTTTTGGACGCAGAAAATCGGCATCGTGACTCCCCACCGAGCCCAGATGGCATCCATCAGAAATCTGCTCGTGGACGCAGCCGGTATGACGATGGACCCGCCTCCATTTGTGGACACCGTAGACCGGTTCCAGGGTCAGGAGCGCGACCTGATCCTTTCCAGTTATGTGGTGGCCGACCGGGATTTTGTTGCGTCTGAAGATGCGTTCATCCTAAGCCCGAGACGATTCAATGTGACGCTGACCCGGGCGAGAAGCAAGTTTGTGATGCTTATCAGCGACGCGCTTCTCCAGTATCTGCCATCCGATCCGGACGTGGCTCGTGACGCCGCTCATCTGCAGCTCTTTGCCGAGCAGTATTGCAGTTCGGTATGCGACACCATCGACTTGCCGTTCTTTGAACGCGGGGCGCTGTCGACCATGAGATGCAAATTGAGGGGGCGATACGAGAATGGAGGAGAATAGATGTTATGAATTCTAAACCTGAAGGAGCCGGAGCCCGAGCCTGTTGGTTTGTCGGAGCCACATACGGCGGAACCGATGATCAGACACCCCGCTTTCTACAGGAAGGCATATGGGAAAATGGGTATCAGGACAAATATCTCGACGCTGTGAAGTCCATCCAGGTTGGGGATCGCATTGCGATCAAGTCGTCCTATACGCGGAAGCACGATCTCCCCTTTGATAGCCGGGGCCAAACCGTTTCCGTCATGGCGATCAAAGCCATTGGCACGGTAAAAGAGAACCTCGGCGATGGCCGCACCTTGAAGGTTGACTGGAAACCTTTCGATCCTCCGCGTGAGTGGTACTTCTATACCAATCGAAGCACGGTCTGGCGGGTCTTGCCTGGCGACTGGACCACAGATGCGTTGATCGGATTCACCTTCGAGGAAAAGGCACAAGACATCAACCGGTTCCGCAATGCCCCTTACTGGCGTGAACGCTTCGGTGATAGTGCTGTCGACAAGCGCCGTTTCAACTGGACCCGCTTTTACGAAGCGGTAGCAGACAAGCTCCTTACCTTTCAGAATAGGCGGGATGAGCTAATTGCGGGAATTCACGTTATTGCCTCGAAGGTGGATGGCCTCTCCAACCTGCAGGATCAATTCGCGGATGATTCCTCTGGCCCCCTGAAGGACATCTGCCCCTTTACGGCTATGGGCATATTCAACCGAGGGATCACCGATGCAAATCGCAAAGCTATTGCGAGCGAGCTTGCCAGTCTGCTTGGAGTGTCTGAGCCTGTTCCAGACTCCTTTGAAGGGATTCCGATTCTCAATAATCAGAAGTCATGGTTTTTCGGGTTCGATAACAAACGCCAACCAGATGACATCGACACCCTCTGGGAAGCCTTTGCTCAGGCAATTGCCTTCGCGGAATCGGATGATGCGGAGGCGCGGTCGGCATTTGTCTCAGCCTATGACAACGCGACGCAGCGCTATGGTGTGGGGTGGAACCTTACCATGGGGTTGTACTGGATTCGTCCCTGGAATTTTCCGACCCTTGATGGTCAGTCCCAGCGTTACATCAGCAAGAAGCTCAACATTCAGATTGGCATGAACGGCCCCAAGGGCCGCTGCAACGCCACGGATTATCTGGCGGTGCTGGACACCCTTGAGGCTCGTTTCCAGGAGGATGCTTATCCCGTCCACTCATTTCCGGAGTTGTCACTTGCCGCCTGGCTTTTCAAAGATAGTGGGACATCTGCCCACCCAAATGCCACAGACCCTGATGCGCAGGATGACGAAGCGGATGCCACACCCGAGGCAGAGATCACGGCTGCACCCATCGAACCGTACTCCGTCGATGACATTCTGACGGATGGATGTTTTATCGCCCGGGAAAAACTCGAAAAGATTCTCGAGCGCCTTCGGACCAAGAAAAACCTGATCCTCCAGGGGCCGCCGGGCACGGGAAAGACCTGGCTGGCCAAGCGATTGGCTTTCGCTTTGATGGGGCAACGCGACGACAGCAAAGTCCGAGCGGTGCAGTTTCATCCGAACCTTTCCTACGAGGATTTCATTCGTGGATGGCGGCCAGTGGGAGACGGAAAGCTCACGCTGGTGGATGGGCCTTTTGTGGAGATGATGAAGGCCGCCGCGAAAGATCCAACGTCAAGACATGTCGTAGTCATTGAAGAGATCAATCGCGGGAATCCCGCACAGATTTTCGGCGAGATGCTGACGCTCCTCGAGGTCGACAAGAGAACGCCGAATGAGGCCCTGGAGCTTTCCTATAAACGGTCAGATGGCGAGCGTGTATTCATCCCGGACAATCTCTATGTCATCGGTACGATGAATATTGCCGACCGCTCCCTCGCTCTGGTCGATCTGGCGTTGCGTCGCCGTTTTGCCTTCATCGATTTGGAGCCCACGCTCGGCAAGCCCTGGCACGATTGGGTTCAATCCCAGTGCGGTATTGATTCAGAAATCCTTGTCGAAATTGAGAAGCGTCTCATTGCCCTGAACAGCGAGATTTCAGCCGACACCGGTCTCGGGCCTCAGTTTCGAGTGGGGCACAGCTATGTCACACCGCCGTTTGGTATTCCCATTAGTGATGCCCAAGAATGGTTCCGTCAGGTGGTTGATACCGAGATCGGTCCGTTGCTCGATGAATATTGGTTCGATGCGCTCGAGAAATCCCAGAAAGCGAGAGAACGCTTGCTGGAAGGATTCTGATCGTGACACCTGCTTCGGCCAACTTGATATCAGACGCCCATGAAGGGATTGGCCGAATAGGCCGCATCCCGGTGCGCAACCTTTGGCTGCTCATGCTGTACGCATCGGATTTGTTCAGGGATCTCGAAAAGGCGAAGGTC
>DSAR01000017.1 GCA_011046405.1 Chloroflexota bacterium
ATGGGACACAGATTGCACAGATTTTTTCCATCGAGTGCCAAGTAAGGCCTGCTTGATGGCCTCAATCTGTGTGAATCTGTGAAAATCTGTGTCCAATGTTCCCCCGGCCTGAACGGTTACCTGTATCATTATAGCCTCTTCACTTGAATACGCAACTGGGGAATTGGAGTTGCGTATTCAATGTTGCGATGTTTGACAAAATAGGGCCTAACCGATAGAATCTTTGTACAGCGAGAAAGAATTTGCCGTCCGTGTCCATTATTGGTTCTGGCTTTGCCAGGTTGTTAAACTTGGCATCATGATCATGATGATGATGATGATGATGATGATGATGATGATGAGCCACCGTATTGGAGGAGGTCAAGCCAGAGTGCGTTCGCTGCGCCGTAGTTTACTCAACGCTGAATTACTTCGCTTGCGCGTCATTGCCCGCTTTTGGGACGTGACATTGACGAGCAACCGTCGACGGGACGTGGCCTCTGAATTGGCGGAAGCTATGACGACGCTGATGGCGGCGCCCGAATCGAGCGGCGAGGTCTGGGACACGCTTTCGGAGACGGAACGAAACGTCTTGCTCGATCTAATGATCGAGGGCGGAGAGTTGCCGATGCGGGTCCTGGTCCGTCGATGGGGCGAGATTCGCGCGATAGGGCCGGGGCGGATGGAGCGAGAAAAACCGTGGCGCGCGCCGGTTTCGCCGGTGGAGAGCCTGTGGTACAAAGGATTCATTGCCCGCGCATTCGACCAAGGGGCTGAGGGGGCGTATGAAGTTGGCTTCATCCCATTGGAGTTGCGAGATCATATCCCTCGTTCTTCGGAACCAACATCTCACGCCGATCTCAAGGCAGTCGGGACCCCAGACGTCATCCTTTCAGCGGGAGAAGCGCTGCTTGACGATGCCTGTACGCTCCTGGCTTACCTGCAGAATGAGCGCGTGCCTTCCCGTCCCGATGACGCCTGGTCGACCGTCCATCAACAGACCCTAAATCGACAACTACGTCATCCGGATGCTGATCGCTTGATTTTCTTACGACATTTGGTGCGGCGATTGGGGTGGTTGCGCGTGACCGATGCTAATATGCTGCGCCCGGAACCCGAGTCGGTGACCCGATGGCTTCAATCGTCGTCGCAGGAGCAGCAGCGAGCGCTCGTTGAGGGATGGCGGAGCGACCCGACGTGGAATGATCTATTTCACGTGCCCACGTTGGTTCCTGAGGATACCGGCGCGTGGCGCAATGACCCGGTGCTGGCCCGGAAGGCCGTTTTGGGTCACTTGAAGATATGTCGACCGGGGATTTGCTACGCGGTCGACGATTTCGTCGCAGCCATCAAGCGCGCGGACTTCGATTTCCAGCGACCGGATGGGGATTACGAAACCTGGTACATCCGGTGCGCCGAGACAGGGGCGTATCTGGCGGGGATCGAAAGCTGGGATGATGTCGAGGGCGCGCTTATCCGCTATCTGCTGGATGGCCCCCTGGCGTGGTTGGGATTGGTGGACGTGGGCCGGGGAGGCGAGACGGAGGCGCTGGCGGTCTTTCGGGTGAGTGCGGCGGGCGCGGCGTTTCTTGACCTTGAACCGTCAGCTCCGGGGCCAGAGGAGGCGGCTCCCATCGTCATTGGAGAGGATTTCACGGTGCATGTGCCGCCAATCCGGCGTTACGAACGCTTTCAACTGGCACGCGTCGCCGATTGGGTCACCTCGCCAGGGAAAGATAGCACATCGCCCCAAACGGCCTTCGTCTATCGGTTGACACCGACGTCTTTGGGCCGGGCGCGGCGCCAGGGTATTCCCGTGGCACGGGTGCTGGCCTTTCTCGATCAGGCGACCGGTGAGGACACGCCCTTACCCCGCTTTGTGGAGGCAGCGCTGACCCGGTGGGACGCCCGGGGCAGGGAGGTTTGCTTGGAGCGCGTGACACTGTTGCAGGTTTCGGACGAGGAGATTTTGGATCAGGTGATGGCATCGGCGCGCGCCAGCCGGTTACTGGACCGACGAGTGGGCCCAGCGGCAGCCTTGGTCAAAGAAAGAAATTGGTCGCGCCTCGTGGTCGAGCTGGGAAAGATGGGGCTGTTACCTGACGTCGATGTGGAAAAGGATGATTGGTAAATTTTTCTAATTTGAGTAAAATAATCGTATTGGATTCTAATATACACTAAGGAGGTAAACGCGATGTTGGTAAAAGATAGGATGACCAAACGTCCCATCACGGTCGATGTAGATACAGTAGTCAATCGGGCTTTGGAACTGATGCACAGCGAGAAGGTGCGTCGTTTGCCTGTATTGGATAAACAGGGAAATCTGGTAGGCATTATCTCGGAGTCGGATCTATTGGAGGTTTCACCTTCGCCGGCGACGTCGTTGAGTATTTATGAGATACCTTATCTGCTGTCCAAACTCAAAGTGCAAGACGTGATGACCAAAGAGGTATTGACTGTGACCGAGGATACCCCCTTGGAAGAGGCCGCTCGTATCATGGCCGACAACAAAATCGGGGGGATGCCGGTCATCCGCGACGCCAAACTGGTAGGGATCATCACCGAGACCGACATGTTCAAGATTTTCCTGGAATTCCTTGGCGCCCGCGAAGAAGGAGTCCGGGTGACGATGTTGGTGCCAGAAGAGACCGGGTTACTGGCCAAGATCACCGGCAAGATCACCGAGATGGGCGGCAATATCCTGGCCCTTGGCTCGATGATGGGCGAGGATCCCAGCAACCGGGAGTTGATGGTCAAGGTTGCGGGCGTACCGGAAGATGAACTCGTAGAGGCATTGAAGGCGTTCAGTATTGAAGTATTGGACGAGCGCTATTGCAC
>DSAR01000275.1 GCA_011046405.1 Chloroflexota bacterium
ATGTAGAATTTGGCCCGGTCTTTAGCCCAGTTGTAGACAGGCGGAACCGCTTTCAACCCGTTTACGATGACCGGGCCTACCGGTTGAAGCGGGTAAATAACCACCACGACGCTTTCAGACTGCTCAAACGTCACCTTACCGCTGCCGGTCAACTTGATCAGATCGGGCCGGCCCAGGTAAGGAGAGATGTTGGACAGGTTGCCCTGCACCTCGCCCATAAAATCGGTTTCCAGGTCGTTTTTGCCCAACAGGGAGAGCGCGTTGCGGCCATACCAGGGTTTGCGCCCCGTGGTAGAACTATCGCGCTCGAAGCGCGCCCCCATGCCCAACTCGTAACGCCCGCCGCGCAATGGAACAGACAACTTGCCCACCGCCTGCGGCCCTAACTTGGTCGGCTTGCCAGGCAGCCACACGTCCACGCCAAGCATCTCGATAGGGTCGCCTGGAATATGCACGGTGAACTCTATCTTGTCCGGCCCGATGTAGGGCAGGCTGCCCACAATCTGTTCCAGCCACCCCAATTCGGCCGTCCAGCCGGTCAGTTGGTAGGTGTGCGGTTGCGAGGTCGCGCCATTCGCGGCGACGGCGCTGATCGTCAGCGTGTTCACGCCCGCGCGCAACACCTGATCGAAGCGAAACACGCGGCTGGACGTGTTGCCGGTGATCGCGTCATCCACCTGCGTTCCCCCGCTGAACTGGTAACGCACATAGCCCGGCGTATGGTTGCCCCAATCTACAACCACCTTGATCTTGTTCTCGACAGTTCCCAATCCCACGGGGTAGAACCCCGCCAGGTCGTGATCGGCCGAGACGTTCAAGATCAGCACCTCGCCGGACACAGAACCGGCTACGCCGCAACCGTCACCCCGGAGACCGGGGCACCACCGCTATCGGTCACCCGGCCGGAGATGGTATAAGCGGCGGGACTCGCCGGCGACGCCGGCAAGCCAACGTCCACTAATTCCTGCGGCGCCGGCCCGGAAGCGTCCACGTCGAACGCTTGCGCGGGAAACAGCGGCAGCAGCAGGGTCAACACGAGGCATAACGCCGTAAAACGGTAATGCGATCTCTTGGTATGCATATCAGACTTAATCACTGTGTGAAATCTCCAGGTGAGTTAGGTGCGACGCACTTGGTTCAAGATTCATCCGGTTATACGCGCGAAAATCGTCGTTTTGGATGCTCAAGTGCGTCGCACCTGGACGTTCCCAGCTGAAATGAAACACACCCAAATAAGTTAGCCATTGGACGCATGGCTCGAGCGAGATTCTCAAGATTCCCGGTTTTTCGGAAGAGACCGGGAATCTTGGCGTTGCAGGGTTGTTAGTGGTTGCGCAGCACCAGCGGCAGAAAGATCGAGTGGACGCCCGCGCGGGCATCGCCCACGCTGACCTCGTCCAGGTAGACTTGCTGCCCGGCGGTCTGCTCCTGGAAGCCGAACTGGAGCGTCACCGTCTGACCGGCGAAATCGCTCAGGTTGCGCCAGGCGTGTGTCCACGCGCCGGGAGCCGGTGAAAGTGCGACGGTGTGCGTCACCCGCTCATTTGCCCCCATCCCCACCACGACCGCCTGGAGCGCGTCGCCCGTCTCCCCCTGTATGGCTCGATAGAGGAACGAGAGAGTCGGCTGCGCCCACGTGGATGGGATCGAGACCGTCTGTGTCACATAAGGCCAGAAAGCGAGCGTCCCGCCGCCGGCCTGCAGGTCGAGGCCGTACCGGCCGGTGTGGGCCGCCGTCATCGCCACGGTGTGGGTCATTCCAAAGCTGCCCGACCAGCCACTCAGGTCGCCGCTTTCCCACCCGCCGTTGCTCACCGCATCCTCCTCCGGCGGCAGCACAAAATCCACGCCGGTCAGGTGGTCATCAACCAAGACGTCGTGCATCGGTGGTAGGGCGCCGAAGCCGCCGCGCCCGACCGTCAGTGTGTACGCCCCGCCGCTCTCGAAGTAGAGGGTGTAGCCGCCGGCGACATCGGTCGTGGCGGTGTTGAGCGCGCTCGGCGCCGCGCTGACCGTGGCGTTGAAGACCGGCTGCCCGCGGTTGTTCGTCACCCGACCCTCGACCTGGTATTCGGCCACGGTGGTGTGCGTGTCGCCGTCGGCGGGCAGGTCGGTCTCGACGTTGCCGGCGTGGTCGTAGGCCACGCTGCGGAAGTAGTAGGTGTGACCGGTCTCGCCAGCGGTGTAGGTAGCGCTGAGGGCGGTCGTGTCGGTCAGCCAGTCAGTCCACGCGCCGCTGGCGCCCACCCGCACCTGCACGTGGTAACCGGCGACGCCCGACCCCGCGTCCGAGCCGCTCCACGTGACCGGGAACGGCCCGGTGGCGAACTCGGGCGCGTCGACCGCCGATGCGGGCGGCGTCGCGTCTATCTTGAAGGGCCCGATGTGCCTGGCGCCAGGGGCCCAGTTGCCAACGTTGTCCACCGTGCGGATGTGAAAGTACCAGTCCCCGTCGGCCAGTGGATCGCTGGTGAGGCTCTGCACGTTCTCCTCCACATCCTTGACCGTGTTTGGCACAGTCGCCGGGGCATGGTCCCACAACACCGAGTAGCCGTCCACGCCGCTGTCGGCATCGGAAGCGCCCGACCAGGTCACCGTCACCGTGTTGTCGTTCGACCAGGTAGCGGTGATGTGACTGGCGCTGCTGAGGCTGGTGGGGTTGGTCGGCGGTGTGAAATCGCCGGTCCAGGAGGTGTTGCCGTAGCCCTTGTAACTGGTCTCGATGCGCGGATCCGTGGCCTGGCTGGTGCGGAAGATCATCGGGTCGGTGAGTGCATTGCCACTGCCGTCCACCAGGGCGTAGTAG
>DSAR01000028.1 GCA_011046405.1 Chloroflexota bacterium
CGCTCGGGCCGGTCTCCTGACCGTGCCCGCTGTGGCTCGGTCGGGAGACCGGCCACAGCTCCCCAACTTATTGAGAAGATACCTCAAATCTTACACCTTGATCTGTGAAAATCAGTGTTCCAATAAGATTTGTCAGTCAATCGGGGTCAGATCCTTGAACCTTTTGGTGTCTGCGATAGTATTATATATGGAGGAGAGATGAAGGATGCAGACGGACAGCTTGTCACGCGTATGCAAGCGGGTGATCTTGATGCCCTGGGGAAACTATACCAGCGATACAAGAGTATGGTTTATCGTACCGCTTTTGCCATCACCCGGGATGAACGGACTGCTGAAGATATCTTGCAAGAAACCTTTCTTCGTGTCTATACCTATGCCGATAGCATCGACGAGACGTTGCCGTTGGGGCCCTGGTTGTACCGGGTGACGGTCAACCAATCCTATACCTGGACGAACCGGGTCAAGCGGTGGTTCTATTCTGTGCAGGATGTGTTGGATCGGTGGATGGCGCCTTCCAGGTGGCTTCCCGAGAAGGCGGCTGAAGAAGAGGAATGGCGACGCATCCTTCGGCAGGCTATCGACGCCTTGCCCCCCAAACATCGCATCGTCGTTATTCTGCACTACTTGGAAGGCCTGAGTTTGAAAGAAATTTCTTACGTGATTGATGTGCCAGAGGGAACGGTCAAGTCTCGCCTTTACTATGCCCGCGAAAGCCTGAGAGAAACTATCCTGGAACGGGATCACAGATTGGTGCCTGAGGTGGCGTATGACTTCACATAGGTTCGAAGCCCGGTCGACAGATGAGCTAGGCGATTTGATCCGTTGGGCCTTGCAGGAGGTGAGTGAAGCTCGACCTTCATCACATGCGTGGGGTCGTATCTACGTTCAAATAGAGCGGCGAGAGCGCTTTGGGTGTGGGTTGAGGTGGTTATTTCAGGTGAGCGCGTCTTTTGTCACTTTCCTAATCACTTCTTTTCAATCACAGGGTTCGTGGGTCGAATGGAGAGTCGACCCGCGTTTCCCGCATTTTCTCATCGATCAATCCGGATTATTTTTGTTGCAGTTGGCGTCTTAGCTCCAATTTGGATAAGCCTACAGGGCGGATTGCGTGCCAGCGCACGACCGTGCTCTCGACGATGTAGCCTCCACTCTGCACGCTTGATCACCTGTACTTTGAACTCACTACCCGATATTTTGGGCAATCACCCTCTCGCAGATTTATCGCCTCTATGCGGCATTATGACCAGATGCGTATCGGCTCCAAATCGCTGCTCAACCTGATGGGAGGTGAGCAGCAGTTTTACAGGGCGATTTGCGCTTTCAGGGTAATTGAGTATAATGCAACACGGTCTCTGTTCCATGCTATTGTATCCTAACCTGGCAGAGCCAGAGCCCAAAAGGAGCCTTTGACTACCAAATTCTTGCTTGCTGTGCAAGGATTCTATTGGTTAGTCCTTAACTTACCTTGAAGGGGTGTTATGTCTGAACAACAATCTTCGAACATCTTGCTTGACATAAAGAACCTCAAGACCCGCTTTTATACCGAGGACGGCGTGGTGCACGCCGTCAACGGAGTTTCCTATAAAATGGAAGATGGCAGTATGTTGGGGGTCGTCGGCGAAAGTGGATGTGGGAAAAGCGTGCACGCGCTCTCTATTATGCGTTTGATACCCAGTCCGCCGGGCCGAATTGAGGATGGGGAAATCTGGTTCGCCGGGCGCGATTTGCTGAAATTAAGCCGCAGCGATATGCACCACGTCCGTGGCGCAGAAATTGCCATGGTCTTCCAGGACCCGATGACGTCGTTGAACCCGGTCTACACTGTAGGCTTCCAGATCGCGGAGGCACTCAAACTTCACCAGGGGATGGACGAGGCGCAGGCTCGAGATCGGGCGACGGAATTGCTGATGATGGTCGGCATCCCCGAGGCGCGTCAGCGACTGGACGATTACCCGCATCAATTCTCCGGTGGGATGCGCCAGCGGGCGATGATCGCGATGGCGCTTTCGTGTAATCCCAAGCTCCTGATCGCCGATGAACCAACGACCGCGTTGGACGTGACGATCCAGGCCCAGATATTGGATCTGGTCAAGCGTTTGCAAGATCAACTGGGAATGGCGGTCATGTGGATTACCCACGACCTGGGCGTCGTGGCCGGTTTGGCGATGAAAGTCAACGTGATGTATGCAGGGTACATCGTCGAGCGGGGCAATGTGAAAGACATCTACTTGCAGCCTCATCATCCGTATACTCGGGGTTTACTGGGATCATTGCCTCGATTGGATGCGCCGCCTGGAACCCGTTTGGTCTCTATCCCAGGCCTGCCGCCGGATCTGGTTGACTTGCCGCCCGGTTGCCCGTTTGCCGCGCGATGTACCTACGCCATCGACAAATGCCTGGAGGCGATGCCGCCGTTGGAAGAGGTCGAAGGAGAGGGACACATCGTCGCGTGCTGGCGGTGGAAGGACGTTGTAGGAGGGTCGAACTAATGGGTGCAGAACAACAGGAATCTTTGGTCCGAGTTCGTAATCTGAAAAAGTATTTTCCCGTCATGCGGGGCGCTGTCATTCAGCGCCACGTGGGCGACATCAAAGCGGTCGATAACGTCAGTTTCGATATTTACAGGGGCGAGACGCTTGGGTTGGTCGGCGAGACCGGCAGCGGCAAGACCACGGTTGGCCGGACGATGTTGCGTCTTTACGAACCGACGGCCGGGGACATTGTGTTCGACGACATAGATCTGATGAGCCTGCGAGGATCCGACCTCCGGGGTATCCGGCGTCGCATGCAGATGATTTTCCAG
>DSAR01000584.1 GCA_011046405.1 Chloroflexota bacterium
GACCTACACCTACCGCGTCCGGGCGGTCAAGGGCAGCCTGACTTCCGCCTGGTCGAACGAGGCCGCCGCCACGACCGACCCGCCCTCCGGCCCCATCTTCTTCGACGATTTCGAGACCGACAAGGGCTGGGTCAGCGCGGGCGGCAGCGCCACCCGGGGCCAGTTCGAGCGCGGCGTCGCCCAACCCACGTCCTACGACGGCGTGGCCTACCAGTTGGCCGCCGCCAGCGGCTCCTACGACCTGGTCACCGGTGCGGCGGCCGGTTCCAGCGTGGGCGAGCACGACATCGACGACGGCGACACCCGCTTCCGCTCGCCCAACATCACCCTGCCCGCCGGTGGCGACATCACGCTCTCTTTCAAGTACTACCTGGCCCACTACTCCAACAGTTCCAGCGACGACTACCTACGGGTCCGGGTCGTGGGCGACACCACGCAGACGGTGCTGGAGGAGCGCGGCACCAGCAACACCATCCGGGGCGCGGCCTGGCAGACCGCCAGCGCCGATCTGAGCGCGTTCGCCGGGCAGACGATCTACCTGCTGGTCGAGGCGGCCGACGACGGTACTGCCAGCCTGGTCGAGGCTGCCATCGATGACGTGTTGATCGAGTGATGGCCGACCTGGGTCTCGGCTCTTAGTAACCACGCCGGGCCTCAGGTGTCAAAAAGCGAAAGTGAACGACGATATGTGGAACGGGGCGGGCAGAGCGATAACAAGCTCGCCCCCTTCCACAAGTTTGGATGCACTCAAAGGAAAACGAAACACTATGTCAATTTCTAGATCAATCAAGACGACGTTAGTATTCGCCACCGTCCTATGCTTGATCGTGGTGGGTGTCGCCAACACATACGGCGCGGATCCCGGCACCGGCCCGATACCCGCCGGTACGCCGCTGCCTTCAGTCGAACGTTACCCGTATCTCCAGCAGGTGTTCGAAGAAGAGATCGGTTACGAACCCACATACGCTCATCTGGCGACGGGCCGATTGTCCCAGGTCACCAGCCACCCGCAATACGACTGGCCCTGCGAGATCGAGTCTATCGGGCACACCATCGCCTCGTACCAGCACTATGGGGGTTCGCCCTACTTCCATCACGGCATAGACTTCCGGGCGAACGCCGGGACGGCCATCGTCACCCCTTCCGGCGGTCAGGTGGTCAATATCGAGCGATACGGCTCCAGCGATCTCTACTGGGAGGTGGCTATCCTAGACCCGGACGGTTTCGTGTGGCAGTTCCATCACGTCGATCACGACACTATCCCGGCGTCGATCTACGACGCTTACCATTCGGGCGAGTCGATCTCCCCGGGGACGTACATCGGCGACATCGTCTACTGGCCGACGGTGACCTTCGGCGAGCATTTCCATCACATCCACCTCAACATCCTGGGAGAGGGAGGCTTTTATCTGAATCCCTTCGACTTCTTGACCCCCCTGGCGGATACCCAATCGCCGGAGATCCAGGACATTGGTCTCCTGGTAGACGGCGACTTGCACGCCGGTTCCGAGGTATCCGGCCCCTACAGCCTCTACGTACACGTTCGCGATCTCATCATGCACGAGCAGTTTTACGTGCCGCCCTACGAGATCACCTTCTCCGTGGACGGCGGGGCGGAGACGACCTTGTGGCGCTTCGACGGTCTGCCCGGGGGCAGCAGCACCACCGACCACATCTACGATTTCTACGTGCCCTCAGTGACCTGCGGCAACTACTCCTGTAGAGATTTCTACATTGACCTGGGCTTCACGAAATCGGGCGGGAGGGAATTTCCCGTGACCGCCGGCACGCACCACGTCTCGGTCACCGTCCGGGACTTTGTCGGGAACGTAGACAGCCAGATGTACGCCTGGATGGTCCTTGGGGACACGACGCCGACGCCCACGCCTACCGGCACCTCAACAGCTACGCCACCCACGCCCACCTCTCCGCCGGGTGTGCTCTTCTTCGACGACTTCGAGACCGACCAGGGCTGGGTCGTCAACCCCCACGGTGACGATACGGCCACGTCTGGCACGTGGGAACGGGCCAACCCCGAGGGTACCTACTACAAAGGCCCGAAACAGTTGGACGTGACGACCAGTGGGGACCACGCACTGGTGACCGGCGCGTTGGCCGGCGATAGCGCCTACAGCTACGACGTGGACAACGGCACGACCACGATTCGCTCGCCGGACATCGTGTTACCGACCAGCGGTGACGTCACGCTCTCATTCCAGTACTACTTGGCCCACGCCCGGGACGCCTCCAAACAAGATAGCCTGCGCGTGATGGTCGTCGGCGCGACAAAAGAAACGATCCTGCAGGAAGATGGCGGGCGGGAGAATGACGACGCGGCCTGGGAAAGCTTCAGCACCAGCCTGGACGCGTTCACCGGGCAGACGATCTACCTCCTGATCGAGGCCAGCGACCGTTACCGGGAGAGTTTAATTGAGGCCGCCATCGACGACGTCCTCATCACTGCCAGCGGCGGCCCAACGCCCACGCCGACCAGCACGCCGACAGAAACCCCACCCCCGATGGAAACCCCCACTCCCACCCTGACACCGACGCCCGGGGATAAAATCTTCGAGGACGATTTCGAGACCGACAAGGGCTGGGTCAGCGCCGGAGGCAGCGCCACCCGGGGCCAGTTCGAGCGCGGCATCGCCCAATCCACGTCCTACGACGGCGTGGCCTACCAGTTGGCCGCTGCCAGCGGTTCCTACGACCTGGTCACCGGCGCAGCGGCCGGTTCCAGCGTGGGCGAGCACGACATCGACGACGGCGACACCCGCTTCCGCTCGCCCAAC
>DSAR01000227.1 GCA_011046405.1 Chloroflexota bacterium
CAGACCAGCCCTTTGCTGTGCCGGAGAATGGGGGTTTGGGGTGTGTGGCGGTCGCTTCGCGACCGCCACACACCCCAAACCCCCGCCCATCCGCTGCAAACGGGCAGCAGGCTGAGTAGTTACGTTTCGTCGGGTAATTTAACTTGATTAGTATGGAGGACTGGCTCGTGGAAGAAGAAATTGATCTGCGTATCTACATCGATGTATTGTTGAAATGGTGGTGGTTGATCGTGTTGGGGGCGGTGCTGACCGGCGGGAGCGCGTTTCTGGTCAGCTTGTTGATGACACCCTCTTACGAGGCGACGGCCCGGGTGGTCTTGTTGCGCAGCCGGGCGGAACTTTCCCTGGGCTCGCAGTTCGAGTCCCTGACGGAGGAGAGCCTGGCGTTGAGCGAGGCGATGCAGGGACAGGTCAACCTGGAGCGTACCAAGCGGCGCCTGAACAGCCTGGCAGACATGGTGACCAACGGCGCCATCGCCGAGCAGGTGTCGAACGATTTGAGCGACCTATGGACCGAGGAGGATGAAGGGGATCCTTCCCGATTGGTCGACCGTGTGACAGGAGAGGTGTTGGAGGATAGCGACACCCTCAAGATCGTGGCCACCCACAGCGATCCAGAGAAGGCGGCCGCCATCGCCAACACGTGGGCCCAGGCCTTCGAGAATCGGGTCAATAGCATCTACAGCGAGGCCCCCTATACACCCTTCGCCGATATCAACCAGCAGGTGAAGAATGCCCGGGCTGAGTACGAGCAAGCCCAGGAAAAATGGGTGGACTTTTTGGCCGAGGAGGATCGGATCGGCGAACTGCAACGCCAGGTGACGGAGCAGGAAGAGATCCTGACCAACCTGCGAACCGGCCGGAAGGATAGCGTAGCCGAGGTCGTGGGCCGGCAGGTAGCGATCCAAAAGCGAATCTTCGATCTCTCCGTGGGATCAGAGACCGATCTCAATCTACTGGTTTTTGAAAAGCGTCTCAATGAGCTGATTACAGAATACACCGACGCCTATGCCCGCAAATGGCGCTTCGAGAACTTGCTTTACGAGGCGGGCGTCATCCGGGAGCAGCTGGTCAGCGGTGATGCAGTCAGCGCCAATACCAGTGGCCTGGCATTGTTGAACTTCAAACAAAAGGTGTTGGCGACCGGGGGGATACCGGTCGATCGCCTGGAAATCCAGGCGACATCCCTGGAGGACGTGCTCATGGTGGACCGGTCTCTCGAGGACCAGTTGCTAGACCTGGATGCGTTGATCGCAATGATGGAAGCAGACGTCGATGCACAGGAGCAGATTATCCAGGCTTACGAGGAGGCGTTGGCCCAGAACGAGAGTTATCAATTCCTGGAAGCGCTGACACCGGAGTACCTGGATGTGACCGGTTCCTATTCTGAACTGGCGTTACAGCGCACCGCCGATTGGAAAGGATTGCTTGGATATTCCGAATTGCTCGAAACGCCGCTCTCCGACGCGATCGATCAACTGGAGCAAGAGGTTCGCCGCTTCAAGGCAGAGATTGCCCGCCTGGATGGGATCAAAAGCAACCTGCAACAGGATCGAGACCTGGCCCGGCAGGCCTATAACAATCTGCTCTCGAAACAGCAAGAGATGGTGATCGCCTCGGCGTCCGAGGCGAGCGAGGTGCGCTTCGCTTCGCCCGCGTTGCCGCCCCGTAATCCGGTCAGCCCCCGGAAGATGATGAACACCGCGGTGGGTTTGGCGCTGGGCGGGATGCTGGGCGTGTTCGGGGCCTTCCTATTCGATTATATCGGTGTGGAGAGCGACCCCCGGCGCCTGTTGCGCCGGCGGAGAGCCGAACACTGACGTAACCAGGCTCGTTTTGCTATCACGAATCCTTCGACAGGCTCAGGACAGGTTGGCACGAATTAACACGAAAAACCCAAAGTTAGTGACAATTCGTGTCAACCTGTCCTGAGTGTAGTCGAAGGATTCGTGGCGAAAAATTGACCCCTTGCTAAGCCAAGCACGCGAACTAGCAGAGAGCCATCGTTCAAAGCCAGAATAATGACCAGGACGCCGAT
The DNA here is from genome assembly GCA_011046405.1 of Chloroflexota bacterium. Taxonomy (GTDB): domain Bacteria; phylum Chloroflexota; class Anaerolineae; order B4-G1; family B4-G1; genus DSAR01. The sequence goes on from DSAR01000227.1 coordinate 2,039, forward strand.
AGGGCCGCCTGCCAGGAAAAACGGGGAGGGTCCAGATGAGGGTGCTGGCTCACGCCTCAGGCGACGCAAGATACGGCTCGCAGCGCAGCAGCGCCAGTGCGCTGTGCCCGTCGACCATCTCGCCGTTGCGGGCCATCTCCATGGCCCGCGCCACCGGCACCGGGTGGATCTCGATGATCTCGGTCGGTTCAGGGGCTGGCGCTCGGTCCAGGCGCACGTCCCGGGCCAGTACGATGTGACACACCTCGTCGCACAGACTGACACCCGGGCGAAAGGACCCCACGTAATGCCAGTTCTCGGTCTCCCCGCCGATCTCCTCGGCCAATTCTCGCCGGGCCAACGCGACCGGGCTACCGGAGAAATCGTGAAATCCCCCGGCGGGCACCTCCCAGCACCAATCGTCTATCGTGTAACGAAACTGCCGGATCAGGACGACGTCTCCCCCGCTCGTCACTGGCACGACCCACACCGCGCCAGAAAATTGAACGTAGACGTATGGCCCCACGTGTCCATTGGGCCAGCGCGACTGATCGCGGCGCACACGGAACATCGGGTGTGTGTAGGGATAATCGGTAGCAAGACGTCGCCAACCGAGGTGACTTCCATTTATCTTGTCTTGTTTCGACATCAGTATCCTTTCGACGTATCTTCTCAATAAGTTGGGGAGCTGTGGCCGGTCTCCCGACCGAGCCACAGCGGGCACGGTCAGGAGACCGGCCCGAGCGGGTTTGCCCCGGTTTATTGAG
>DSAR01000140.1 GCA_011046405.1 Chloroflexota bacterium
ACAATCCAATACCGATGGCTATGCGATGAACAGCATCGCCTGGGGCAACGAGGCGGGCGGCTTTTGGATCACCAGTGGGCCGCTCACCGGAACCTGCAATATCGATCAGAGCGCCAACGTCGGTGTCAACGTAAACCCGCAGTTCGTGGCCCCCGGCGCGGGCGAGAATTACCGCTTGCGCGGCAGCTCGCCCGCCATCGACGCCTGCCCCACCGGTTTACCGATCGACCTGGATAACAAGGCCCGGCCCATCGGCGACCAGTACGATATGGGCGCGTATGAGGGATCGGGAGAAACCTATATCTATCTCCCGCTCGTGCTGCGCCACCAAAACTGATCCTCGCTGATCAATGGGTTTTGCGGGCAGCCTTGCTGCCCGCAAAACCCGCCCCCTCGTTTAGTGACTGCTGCTCAACGGGCTGACCAAGTTGTTGACCCGGCGTTGCTCGTCGCGCTGGGGGCCACGGGTAACGATCTCGCTCAAACGTTTGCTTTGTCTCCTCAATCACGTTGGGGCGCATCGATGGAACGCCGTCATCCGGCAGCTATCCAGGCCATCAGGATGACAGCGTTCCATGCCTCACCCCGATTTTCACTACCCGACATTCGTGGCCAAGCGCCTGATTTTCGATCACAAATCACACGAATGGTCGAATTTTACGAATGTTTTTTGAAATTCGAAGCCAAAATTCGTGTTATTTGTCCATTCGTGACATTCGTGATCCAGAGATGTCGGGTAATAAAACCCCGATTTATCGAAAGGCGCGTTTGCTTTTTACAGCGAGCGTGTGTACAATATCCACACACTTTTGAAAAAGGAGAACATGATGGACAGCATAACCCGCACACGGTTGATCTTCATTCTGATCGTTGTCGGCGCGCTTTGTATCGTTGGCGTCAGCCTGGTCTATCAATTTGTCGCACCCGGTGACGGGGATGGATCGGGCTTCACCGCTGCATCCGTCGCCAACACGCCCCCTCCCGCCGGCGCCATCGTCGTCGAGATCGAATCATCCAACACCAAAGAGGATTGGATGGATCACGTCATCGCCTCGTTCAACGCCGGGGGCCACACGGTGAACGGGAAGCAGATTGTCGTGACCGTCGCTCACATCGGTTCTGGCAGCTCGATGAACGATATCCTAGATGGAACAGTCCAGCCTGTCGTATGGAGCCCCGGCAGCGATCTATGGGTGACGAGCATCAACCAGGCCTGGCAAGATCGGACCGGCCGGCGCTTGATCAACGGCGAGTGCCCGGCTACGCTGCGCCTGCCGCTGACCATCGCCATGTGGCGGCCAATGGCCGAGGCGTTGGGCTGGCCCGACGCAGCCATCGGATGGGACGACATAGCCGCCCTCTCCACCAATCCCGAGGGCTGGGCAGCCTATGGTCATCCGGAGTGGGGACAGTTCAAGTTCGGCCATCCCCACCCGGAGCACTCCAACTCGGGCATGCTATCGCTGGTGGCCGAGGTCTATTCCGCTGCCGGGTTGACCGAGGGGTTGACGGTGGATATCGTCAAGAGCCAGGCTGTCATCGAGGACGTCGGCGCGGTCGAACAGCAGGTGTTCCACTATGGCAAAAAGGACACCGACATCCTATTGCGAATGACCCAGCGCGGCCCCGATTACCTGCACGCTGTCACCAGTTACGAGGCGAACGTGATCAAGTGGAACCAGGATCACCGAGACGAGCTCCGTTTCCCCCTGGTCGCCATCTATCCCGACGACGGCACCTTCTGGGTGGAGAACCCTTACTGCATCCTCGACGCCGCCGATTGGGTCACTGACGAGCAGAAAGAGGCAGCCGTCATGTTTCGCGACTACCTTTTGTCGCCGGAACAACAAAAGCTGGCCATCGATTGGGGTCTCCGTCCGGTCGACGCCAGCGTGGCGTTACGCGCGCCCATCGACATGGCGCACGGCGCGGTGCCCGCCATCACCATCGCCCGGGTGCCCCACCTGGCCTATCCCAGCGACGAGATCGTCGGCCACATCCTGGACGTCTGGCACCAGGCCAAAAAGAAGGCCACAGTGCTTCTCCTGATCGATACGTCGGGGAGCATGCAAGGTACAAAGATCAAGGGCGCTGTCGATGGGGCGGTGACGTTTGTCGACCAGATGGACCCGGCCGACGAGGTGTACGTCGTCATCTTTTCCAGCAAGGTGACCGAGTTGCCCATCGCAGGGCCGGTGGGGCAGGTCAGAGAGGAACTCAAATCCTCTCTGCGCAGCCTGTATGCCGGAGGGGCTACAGCGCTCCACGAAGCCGTGATCTATGGCGTAGACCGGATTGAGCAGTTCAAGGCCCAGGACGAGGCGATGGACGAGCGCCGCCTGTACGGCATCGTCCTGCTCTCCGACGGCATGAACGACATTTATGGCGGCCCCTCGGAGAACGACATGTTCAGTCATTTGCCATCGGGGATGGAGGCCAGCGGCGTCAAGATCTATACCATCGCCTACGGCAACGACGCCGATATCGACGTGCTGGCCACCCTGGCCAATCGCACCAACGGCAAACAATTCACCGGCGACGTGGAAGACATCGAGGCGGTATACTTTTTGATCTCTTCTGAGTTTTGATCACAAAATGAAAAAACCGCATGGCCTGCGGAGAAGCCATGCGGTTGTGAAACCTCCGAGTTGTCCTACTGCTTCCTAACCTGGCAGAGCCATAACCAAAAAGAGACATCAACAGCACATCTTTGCTCGCTGTGTAAGAATCTCATCGGTTAGGCCCTAACCTGGCAGAGCCATAACCAAAAAGAGA
>DSAR01000115.1 GCA_011046405.1 Chloroflexota bacterium
AAACTCATCGCCATGTACAGCCCGTTAGCCAGAGCCCGGTTTTCGGGGTAGCTCTCTTGCACGATGGCCATGACCACCGGCGTCACCGAGAGAAATGCGAAGCCCAACAACAGCAACAGCGGGAATTGGGTCCAGCCGTCGGTCCACATAAAGGCGAACATAACCAGCGGCGTCAGAACTGTCGAGACGAGGAGCACGACTCGTCGTCCCAGGCGGTCGCTAATCGACCCACCCAGGAGCGCGCCGGCTGTCCCCGCGATCTCCAGGATTGAAACGGAGGCGCCCACGAGCCACAGCGCCACTCCCTCTTCCTTCAGGTCAATGGGAAGATAAGTGGTCAGAGACGCACTCATAAAGGCCCGCGCCGCGACGATGCCGGTCAATGGCATGAACACCGGCCCCATTCCCTGAATGGCGTGGCGCCAAGGGATTTGTCCCTCAGTTTCTGGCGGGCGCCCCGATACGTCTCGCAGCAGGACATACAGCACGAGGGAAGCCAGAATGCCGCCGGTCATTAGCCAGGGCGTTCCTTCGATCCCCAGCAATTCGATGCCGCTGACGATGACGAGCGGCCCCAGCACCCGCCCCAGTTCTCCACCCACCATCCAGAAGCTCATCCCGCGCCCCAGGTTATGGCCCGATAGCCGCCCCGCCATCACCGGTCCCAGGGCGTGGAGCAGGAGAGTCTATAATTCGTGGCAAAAAATTGACCGCTTGCTAAGCCGAGCATGCGAACTAGCAGAGAGCCAGTTTTGTTAACTGTTTTGCTTCGCAGGCCATCGAGATTAGAAGAAGAGGATCATAAAAAACCCCGACTTCATCCTCCGATTCAAGCCTGATTCAGTTCCAAATCGGCCAAGTTGATAGGTTTTGGGAGTCGATTGCCGCTATAATAAGCTAGAACCGCCGGAGGCCAGCGGCCTTCCGGCGGCTTGCGTGTGTATTGGACATCTGTGCAAGGGTCAAAGAGGAGGTATCGACGCAACCGATGACATCGTCTTCCCGATTGCCGGGCTTCTATCATCTACCCCTGGAAGAGCGGGTCGCCCGTGTCGCCCGGGAGGCCGGGCTCACCGACGAGGAGACGGTCGCCTTGCACGCCGCGATAGGGCTGGACCTGGCGCGGGCCGAGCAGATGGTCGAGAACGTGGTCAGTCTGTACAGCCTGCCCCTGGGGATCGCCGTCAACTTCGTCGTCAACGGGCGCGACGTGCTGGTGCCGATGGCGATCGAGGAACCGTCGGTGGTCGCCGGGGCATCTTTCACCGCCAAGCTGGCCCGCGCCGGCGGCGGATTCCGCGCCATAGTCGACGAGCCGGAGATGATCGGCCAGATCCAGGTGCTGGACCTTGCCGATCCGTGCTCGGCCCGTTTCGACCTGCTGGCGGCGCGCGACGAGTTGCTGGCGCTGGCCGACGAGACGGATCCCGTCATCGTCCAGCTAGGCGGCGGCGCGCGGGACTTGAAAGTGCGCGTGCTCGAGCACACCCCCGCCGGCCCGATGCTGGTGCTGCACCTGATCTTCGACTGCCGGGACGCGATGGGCGCCAACACGGTCAATACCGCGTGCGAGGCTCTGGCCGCCCGGGTCGAGGAGATCACGGGCGGGCGGGTTTTGCTGCGCATCCTTTCCAACTTGGCCGACCGCCGCCTGGCCCGGGCGCGGTGCACGATCCCGGTCGATGGGTTGGGTTTCCGCGATTTCCCCGGCGAGACGGTCGCGCGGGGCATCGTCGAGGCCTGGGCCTTTGCGGCGGCCGACCCCTACCGCGCCGCGACGCACAACAAGGGGATCATGAACGGCGTCGATGCTGTCGTCGTCGCGACCGGCAACGACTGGCGGGCGATCGAGGCTGGCGCCCACGCCTACGCCGCCCGCTCGGGGCGCTACACCAGCCTGAGCAGCTGGGCGATTGACGCACAGGGAAACCTGGCGGGCACCCTGGAATTGCCCCTGGCCCTCGGGATCGTGGGCGGCGCGACGCGCGTCCATCCCACGGCCCAGTTGGCGCTCAAGGTCCTGGGCGTGGAGACGGCCCGGGAGTTAGCGGAGATCGTCGCCGCGGTGGGTCTGGCCCAGAACCTGGCGGCGCTGCGCGCGCTGGCGACGGAGGGCATCCAGCGGGGCCACATGCGCCTGCACGCCCGGCAGGTCGCCATCGCGGCCGGCGCCGAGGGGGACGAGGTTGCCCCGGTGGTCCAGCAGATCGTCGCCGATGGAACCGTCCGCGTCGATCACGCCCAGGAGATTCTGAAACGACTACGCCAGGGTGCTAAGGCGTGAACTTGATTGGCTCACGAATGAAGGCGAATTCACACGGATTTTTCAAACAGGACAGCTTTAGTGTGCTTTATCCAAAATTCTTGCTATCTATCCACCACAACTTGCATACTTGCCACTTGCATACTTGCCACTTGCATACTTGTAACTCTTATGACACTGACGAAAGAGAACTATTCAATGACCATGCTTAAACCAGAACGAGACGTGGGCATCGTCGGCTACGGCGCTTACGTGCCACGTTATCGACTCCCGTCCAGCGAGATCGGCCGAGTTTGGGCCGGCGATCCCGACATGGCGCCGATCAAGGAAAAATCGGTGCCCGGGCCAGACGAGGACGTCGTGACGATGGCCCTGGAGGCGGCCCGCAACGCCCTGGCTCGCTTTCCTGAACTTGATCCTGCCCTCATCCGGGCGGTGTGGGTGGGGAGCGAGTCGCATCCTTACGCCGTCAAGCCGACCTCGACCATCGTGGCCGAGTC
>DSAR01000048.1 GCA_011046405.1 Chloroflexota bacterium
ATAGAACATCTGGTCGTGGACGAGTACGGCGCCTTTGTCGGCAAACACAGCGGGCGTCTGCAGGTGATGCGCAGCGGCGAGGGGACGCCGTCGGAGCGACGAATAGCGGAAGCGCCGATCCTGCATCTGCAAAGCGTGCTGATCAGTGGGCGGGGCGTCAGCCTCTCGGCCGACGCCATCGAGGCCTGTACCAAGGAGGGGATCCCGCTCTATTTCGTGGATCAATTGGGCCGTCCCTACGCCGCGCTCTACGCCTCGGGATTGACCGGCACGGTGCTCACGCGGCGGGAGCAATTGCTGGCCTACTCCGATCATCGGGGCCTGGATCTGGCTATCGCTTTCGCCCGGGGGAAGATCAACAACCAGGCCGGATTCCTGAAGTACGTCGCCAAATATCGCCAGGATAAGGAGCCTGATCTGTACCAGGAGTTGCAACTTTGCGCTGGTGAGGTGCGGGATCATCTGGAAGATCTGCGCCGGCTGGAGGCAGAAACGGTGGAGGATGTACGTCACCAGATTCTCTCGGCTGAGGGGCGGGCGGCCCAGAAGTATTGGCGCGCGCTCAAGCAGGTCCTGCCGGAAACGTACGGTTGGCCGGGACGGAAAGGGCGCGGCGCGGGCGATCCGATCAACAGCGCCCTGAATTACGGTTACGGCATCCTCTACGGTCAGGTCGAGCGAGCGCTGGTGCTGGCGGGATTGGATCCGTATGGCGGCTTCATCCACGCTGACCGCCCCGGCAAGCCCAGCCTGGTCTTCGACTTGATCGAGGAATTCCGTCAGGTGGTGGTCGATCGCACCATCGTTGGCATGGCGAACAAGCGAATGGCGTTGGAAGTGGACGAGAAGAAACGTTTGCCCAAGGATACTCGGCGGATGATCGCGGAGAAAGTATTGGATCGGTTGGAGGCGAAGGAGCGTTACGAGCGGAAGCGTCAGCCGCTGCGGGCCATCATCCAGAGCCAGGCGCGCCACATCGCCACCTTCGTCCGCGGCGACCGGGACGCCTACGAGCCATTCATCGCTCGGTGGTAGGGGTTAGCAGGGAGCAGGGAGCAGGAAGCAGAGAGCGGGTAGTGTAAAGTGAGGAGGTAAGGAATGGGGAGTGGCAGGGTCAGGAATTACCGGGATTTGAAAGTTTGGCAGCGGGCGAAGGCGTTCGCTGGGGAGATTTATCGCGTCACTGAGGACTTTCCCCGGAAGGAGCAGTATAGTCTCACGGACCAGATTCGCCGGGCGGCGGTCTCGATTCCCCCCAACGTCGCCGAGGGGCACATCCAACGCTCGGACAAGGTGTTTGCCAGGCATCTCGACATCGCCCTGGGGTCGGCGGCGGAACTATCGACCCAGCTGGAGATCGCCTTGGAAATCAAGTATCTCCAACCCGAGACACATCGTGAATGTCAGGTCGAACTGGAGGAGATCATCAAAATGCTCTTCGGCCTGCGCGCAGCAGTACTGAGGGGATAGCCGGTAGCAGCTACCCGCTAACTGCTAACTGCCATTTGCTTTTCCCATGAAATGTCTACTAGTTTACGACATCTCCCACGACGGGACGCGCACGAAGATCGCCGACTACTGCCTGGACTACGGTTTAGATCGGATCCAGTACTCGGCCTTCGTCGGCGATCTGTCGCCAACCTATCAGGAGGAACTGATGCTCAAGATCGGCGATCAGCTGGGCGATCGTTCTGGCAAGATACAGCTTTTCAGCATCTGTGAAAGGGATTGGAGCGAGCGATTGGAGATCATCCAGGAGGACGACGATGGATCGAGTTGATGAGCGCCGAATCTTTACCGTGACTGATCTGAAACAGTACACCTACTGTCCGAGGATCGTTTATTACACCTACTGCTTGCCGCTCATCCGCCCGACGACGTACAAGATGGACGCCGGTGTCAGGGCCCACGAGAAAGCTGGCAAACGAGAGGAAAGGCGGACGCTTTCGGCCTATGGCCTGGAGGAAGGTCAGCGCCACTTTGACGTTTGGCTCAAATCGTCTATACTTGGGTTGACGGGGAAAGTCGATATGGTGATCGAAGCGGGAGAGGGGGACGGGCGGGAACTGATCCCGGTAGAATACAAGCAATCCCGGCGGCGCATCGGCACCCACATCCGGCATCAACTGACAGCCTATGGGATGATGCTGCAGGAGACGTGGGGCGGGCGCGTGCGTCGAGGCTTCGTCTATTCCTTGTTAAAGCGCCGGGCAGAGGAGGTCCGTCTGACTGAGCGAATGCAAGAGCAAGTGCGCGATCTGGTCACAGAAATGCACGGGATGGTCGAGAGAGAGCGTATGTCGCCGCCGCCTCGATCGCCCCGTCAGTGTGTCAATTGTGAATTTCGTCGATTTTGTAACGACGTCCTGTAGAAGAGAGAGTAGTCGCAAATCACCGGGGTTTTGATACAGAAAACGGTTTGCGAAAAAAGGCGCCAGGAGATGTCCAGGATAGGAAAAACCGAGGCCAGAGAAGCCGTTTTAAGCTCTGAAATAGACCAAAGAGGTCTTTTAGGGTCTCTTTTTCGATGAAAGGAGGTCGGGTCACAACATCGTCGATCCGTTCGAGGATACTGAAAGTCCCGCCGACGTAGATTCCAAGTCCAACCACCAGCGTCACAACATCGTCGATCCGTTCGAGGATACTGAAAGCGCGATACCAGAGAAGCCCTCGGTCCGCCAGATAGAGTCACAACATCGTCGATCCGTTCGAGGATACTGAAAGACAATAATAAGCTCATCAAAAAAAGAGGAGGCGCTAATA
>DSAR01000338.1 GCA_011046405.1 Chloroflexota bacterium
GTACCCCAGCCCGGGGGCATCCGGTGTATAGCGCGTGAAGAAATCGGCCAGCGGCCCACCGATGTAGGCCCCCACTGCCCCGGCCCCCGCACCTGCCAGATTGGAAATCCCCAAAAAGCGTCCGGCCTCGTCTTTAGGCACAAGGCTGGTTCCTAAAGCCCAACTCGCGGTGTAAAAGATGCCAGTAGCAATCCCAATAATACTGCCGCCAACGAAGACCAGCGTCAAGTTGATGGCAAACAGCGTGACCCCCGTCCCTAGCGCGGCAATAAGGCCGCTCCATGCCACAATCTTTTTTCGCCCGACCCTATCCACCAGCCAGCCGGCAGGCAGCGCGGATAGCAGGATAAAGACGCCGACGAGCATCATCATCTGGCTAGCCGGTCCCGCCGCCGACTCACGCGTGAACCCTAACCGCGCTTGAAGAAAATAGAGCACAAAGCCCGCCAGATTTGTCACGCTCACCAGAAAGGCCAACCGGCTGATGATCCACCAAACGAAAGCAGAGAGGATGCGCGTCTTTTTTGCACCGAGAGAAAGCCAGGCACTTCCCCCTACCCCCAGCACGACAGCCACGATCATCGCCGCCAGTCCCACCAGCCCCATGATCACAGCAAGAACGAGAACCGATTCAACGCCCCGCAGCCATCGCCCACTCCAGACAACGACTTCGCCCATCAGCAAGATCACCGCCGTAAAGAAGCTCGTCATCAGCAGAAGGCGCATGAAGGGTTGCCAATCCAGTGGTGGAGGCGTCGTTTGTAGCGGTTCCTCTGGGACAAACATCGCCAACAGCATCGTGAGGAAAATGACGCCCATCAAGAGCAGCAGTCCGCTCCACATATCCCCCGCGCCGATCAAACGTGCGATGGTGAAGGAGACCAGCACCACCGGTATGGGCACTTCGAACAAGGCCTTGACACCGGAGAAACGCCCGCGCCTCTCCTCCGGCACCAGATCGGGGATAAACCCTTGTTGCGCACTATGCGCGGTATTCGAAAAGAACTGTAAGAGGACGTACAGTACGAAGAGAGCGCCATAACCTACCATACCGTGCATCTGCGCAGTAAAGCCAATAGCCACCAGAACCACCAGGACCAGCAGCGCGCCCGCAAGGATGAAAGGCCGGCGCCGTCCCCAACGCAGTGTAGAGCGATCCGAGAGCATACCCATCAAGGCCTGAGCCAGCAGCGCGGTCATCAAGGCCCAGAGACGCATTCGCCCGAAATACGTACCCTGCTGCGTCTCCCCCACGAATTTCTGAACCAGCAAAGGTAAAACGAGCGGTACGAAAGTCTGTGTGAGCGTAGTCAAGCCCAAATAGAAGATATTGACAGTGATGATGTCATACCAGCGGGAGGCTCTCGTCATGGGTGGTTCAATGTTCAGTTGAGCGAGACCCGTTCGTGCAGCATTGCTTTCGGGGACATCGTCGCCAGCCGCTCGGCGAGTGGAACGTACACCCGCATATAGTCCAACACAGCAGATAGCAAACCTCGCGCCGTCGGCATCTCCAACAAGCGCTGCTTCTCCTCCGCTGCTAACGGCAGCAGTGCTGCCCCGAGCACGCCCAACGTCGATACACCCGGCCGCAGTATTTCGGGCAGTAATGCCGCCGGCCAGACGCTCGCCAGCGCCTCCACATACCGGCGCAGGTAATGGCCAACTTGCTCCACCAGCATCCAATCAGGACGCGGTTCCTCAATCCATGGCCACAGTTGCACTGTCGCTTCCAGGTAAATCTGATCCTGATGGATTTGCAGCATTTGAAAACGATATTGACCTACGACGAGCGCGTTAGCAAAATCGCGCCCATTGCCTGGTATATCATCAAGCAGATAAGCCAATGTACCGACGTTTGCCACTGCGCCACACGTCACATCCGATACCCATACCACGCCCAACGGCTGCCGCTGTTCACGGCACACCCGCAACAGCCAATCCACCCCCTGCTTATCAGGAAAGATAGGATAAAGTTGTCCTGGAAAAACGATCTCAGGGCTGGGATAAATGGGAACCCGCAACGTCTTCATACCGGTATTGTATTCGTCCTGCCCGTACTGGCAAATGAAATTTGACAACTTCCCCACTTTGCGTATAATCTAGCCAGTAATGCCCCAGTGGCGGAATTGGCATACGCAGCAGGTTGAGGGCCTGTGCCTTCGGGCGTGGAGGTTCGAGTCCTCTCTGGGGCATTTTAATTTTATCTACACCGAACAGACGGGCTGAGGCCAATATGTTGCCGGTTGTAACATCCCCCAACACAAGTTTGTCTTTTTCTGAAAATTGTCCTATACTGATTGTATAACACTCCTGTAAAACAACTCGCTCCTGACCATCGTCGTTCGGCTTAGCCACTGCAATCGTGGTTGCTTTGTTGTTTCCATATCTGCTATTGGTCAATTTTTGTAAGGAGGGCGCTATGATGGAACTGATCGTCGAACGTGTCAATGTGTGGGCTGCCAGCATCCCCGATGAACCGGGCGGGCTGGCTCGCGTACTCGCCGGGCTGAGCGAGGCCGGCGCAGACCTCGATTTCTGCATCGCCAGGCGCGCGCCGGAGAAACCCGGCACGGGCGTGGTCTTCGTCACCCCGCTGCGCGGTGATCGGGAAATTGAGGCGGCTTCGCTCTTGGGCTTCAACGTCACCAAATCGCTCCATTCAGTTCGCGTCGAGGGCGAGAACGCCCCCGGCATCGCCGCCACCCTCACAGAAAAGCTCAGTGCAGCGGGCATCAATCTGCACAGCTTCTCTGGAGCA
>DSAR01000342.1 GCA_011046405.1 Chloroflexota bacterium
GCCCTTGTCGACCTTCTTCAAGGATGCTACAATTGAGCGCCTGGCAGTGATGCTGCGCCAGCAGGTGAGCGCGGCCAAGCGCTCGCCCCTGGTAGCGCTGCGACACCAGGGTGCGCGCCCGCCCTTCTTCCTGGTGCACCCCCTGGGCGGGCAGGTGTTCCAATACCGGGACCTGGTGCACCACCTCGATCCAGAACAACCCTTCTACGCCATCTACGACCCGATGTACGACGAGGAGGGGGATCCTTACCTCTCGATCGAGGAGATGGCGGCCAAATACGTCGAGGCCATACAGGAGGTTCAGCCCGAGGGACCTTACCTCTTGGGGGGGCACTCCTTCGGTGGCAGCGTCGCCTTCGAGATGGCTCGTCAATTGGAACAACAGGGACAGGAGGTAGCCGCCCTCATCATCCTGGATACCATCGCGCCTCACGTCAAGAAACTCCTGGGGACCACCGAGGACGTCTTCCTCCTGGCCGGCATCGTCGACCTGGATTTGTCGGAGGAGACGATTCAGCGTCTGCGCGTGTTCAGCCCCGAGGGGCGCATCCAGTACATCCTGCGGTTGGTGCGCGAAACGGATTGGGGGCGCGAGTTGGGCGTCGAGTGGGTCGAGCGCCGGCTGGAAATTTTCAGGGCCCGGGACCAGGCGTCGGTCTCGTACGAGCCCCAGCCTTTTTCCGGCGACATCATCCTCATCAAGGCGGATGAATCCACGGAAGAGATGGTAGAAAACCTGGCCATCATGCGGGATACGCCGGCGCTGATGAAGGGTATCGCAAGAATCACCGAGTTCTTTACCCGCCGCCAGCGGGTGGCGAACGCCGGACGGATGATGAAGGAGATCATCGGGAATCCCACCTGGGGATGGGACGATCTCTGCACGGGGACCGCCCAGGTTCGTATCGTCCCCGGCGGCCACGCCTCGATGCTCTTTGAACCCAACGTCGAGGTGTTGGCCGGGCAACTGGATCAAGGGCTGCGGGAGGCGCTGGGGGAGGAAGAGGTCCCAGCCGCCGACGAAGCGCCGGTGAGTGAACGCATAGTCGACCAATCCCCGGCAGGCGTGTCCCAGGCCGACGCTCGACCGGAAGCGATGGGAAGAGAAAAGGACGTCGCCCCGGCGCCAGAAGCGGCCCTGTGGGAGAAACTCAAGCCCGATCCCCGGATGCGGACGTTCAACCTGGTCTGGTTGGGACAACTGGTCTCGATCATCGGGAGCGGGCTGACGGCCTTTGCGCTGGGGACGTGGATCTATCTGGAGACCGGGTCGGCGACGCTGTTCGCCGCGTCCCTGCTCTTCGCCCGGCTGCCGATGATCCTGGTCGCGCCGCTGGCCGGCGTGATCGTCGACCGTTTCGACCGGCGGCGGATCATGATCGTGAGCGATACCGGCTCGGCGTTGGTCACCCTGGCGATGATGGCCCTGGCGGTGACGGGCCGCCTGGAGATCTGGCACGTCTACGTGGCCCAGTTGATCTACGCCACGTGTGGGGCGTTCCAATCGCCGGCGTACCTGGCGGCGGTCACGACGCTGGTGCCCAAGGCGCAGTACGGCAACGCCAGCGGGATGATGGACCTGGCGGGCGCGCTGGGCGAGGTGATCGCGCCGGTCATCGCTGGGGCGCTGTTGAATTGGATCCGGCTGCCCGGCCTGGTCATGATCGACATAGCGACCTACCTGTTCGCGGTGGGCGTGCTCTTTTTCGTGCGTTTCCCCCGGACCAGGATAGACGAGGAAGAGGAACAGGAGGAATCCTTCTGGCGGCAGATCGCCTACGGATGGCGATACGTGGCCGGCCGATCGGGCCTGGTGACGCTTATGAGCTTCTTCTTCGGGATGAACTTTGTGGTCGGCTTCATCGGGGCGCTGCTGTCGCCATTGATATTGAGCATCGCGACGCCGGCCGCGCTGGGCGTGGTGGCGAGCGTGAGCGGCTTTGGATTGCTGCTGGGCAGTATGGTGATGAGCGTGTGGGGCGGGCCGAAGCGGCGTTCGTACGGTGTGATCGTGGGATCGCTGGTCATGGGCCTCTTCCTAGCCTTGATGGGGGTCCAGTCGCAGGTGTGGATCATCGCGGCGGCGGCCTTCGGCATGTTGGTCGCGGTGCCGATCATGCGCGGGAGCGGGCAGGCGATCTTGCAGAGCAAGGTGCCCTTGAACGTGCAGGGGCGTGTGTTCGCGATCGTGCAGGCGGTGGTGACCGTGGCATCGTTGGTGGCGATCGGACTGTCGGGACCGCTGGCAGACGGTGTATTCGGTCCCATGCTGACGGAGGGTGGCGCGTTGGCCGATAGCGTGGGACGCGTGATCGGCGTGGGCGAGGGACGCGGGATCGGGCTGATATTCATCGGCCTGGGTGGACTGGCGATGCTGTTGTCGGCGGTGGGGTACCTCTATCCTCGCTTCCGAAATCTGGAGGATCATCTGCCGGACGCGATCTATGATGATGTTGTGTTGGACGACGAAGACTAGACGATTAGTGAGGGTGTGATGCAACTTTCGATTGAAAACGTGAGCAAGCGCTACCGGCGCGATCTGTGGGCCTTGCGTGATTTTGAGCTGGATATCTCCCCCGGGGTGCTGGGGTTACTGGGGCCCAATGGCGCCGGCAAGTCGACGCTGATGCGCATTTTGGCGACCATCACCGATCCCACGGAGGGGCGGGTGGTCTGGAACGGCGCCGACATTGCCCGGCACCCCAACCGATTGCGGCAGGTGCTGGGATAC
>DSAR01000481.1 GCA_011046405.1 Chloroflexota bacterium
CGGTGAGAGATTAGCCACGAATCCTTCGACTACGCTCAGGACAGGTTTGCACGAATTAACACGAAAAACCCAAAATTAGTGACAATTCGTGTAATTCGTGGCGAAAAGTTGACCACTTGCTAAGCCAACCAGGCGAACTACCAGAGAGCCGGCGTAAGAAACGATCAATATGCTGGACAATATGCTCAGCGCCTTTTGAAAGTCGCCAGGTTACAAACCCAGCTGGAGCAGAGCCTGGGTAGTTACTGTGCTGATCTGCTTTTCCGATCAGTGGTTTCTCCCTACCTGAAGCTCTCGCCACTGCTTCCAAAGACTAACCAGTTCACTTGGGCCGAGATTCAGACCCTTACTATTCTTCATTGCTGATCACAATTACGTTGACTTACTACTGAACTTCAATTATACTATGCCTGGCCTTCTTCACCAATAAACTCACCAGGATCAAGTAATATGGCAGAATCTGTCGAAATACTCCAGCAGATCATCAAGCAGTACGGGCAAAAGCGTGAATTGAGCCCAGGAGACGTCCTCATCCGCCAGGGCGCGATGAGCGACGGTGTCTATTACCTGAAGACCGGGCTACTGGGCGTTTATCGAGAAGAGGATGGCCAGCTATTCCAACTCTCCTCTATCGAGCCCGGGACCACGGTGGGCGAGCTAGGCGCCATCACCGGTCGAGCCCGGACCGCTACCGTGAAGGCAACGGAGGATTCCACCGTCCTCTACGTCTCTACAGAGGACTTCAACCATGCCTTGGAGGGAGCACCCTCTCTCGCCGCCGAGATCGTCTGCACGATGACCGACCGCTTGACCAACTCCGACAGTATACGCATCAATCTGGGGCAATCGTACCACCAGGCCGTCGATCGCGTCGAGAGCCTGTGCACCGAGAAAAAGCGACTGGAGGAACTCCTGCGGCTGCGCGAGGAGTTGGCCGATATGATCGTCCACGACCTGCGCAATCCCCTGGGCGTCATCTTCAGCGGGTTGGAACTGTTGAACAGAAGTGAGTTTGTCGAGGAAGATCGGGAATACTGCCAGTCGGTCCTGGCGGCTATGACCCGCTCGGTCACCCGGATGCGTTACCTGGTCGATACCCTCCTGGACATCGCCCGGTTAGAAGAGGGTGTCTTTGCCTTCCAACGAAAGCCTAT
Organism: Chloroflexota bacterium; assembly: GCA_011046405.1. Lineage (GTDB taxonomy): Bacteria > Chloroflexota > Anaerolineae > B4-G1 > B4-G1 > DSAR01. Next base: position 1,155 of record DSAR01000481.1, read on the forward strand.
CTCCCTCACCGACCTGATTGAAGAAACGGTGGCAGAAGAGCGACACCTGGCCACACGCTCTAAAATTATCCTCATCCTGGATGTCGCGCCCGACCTTCCATCGATCCAAGCCGACCGGCACGTCGTCCAGCGGGTGCTCACCAATCTCCTGGATAATGCGCTTAAGTTTACCCCCGGCGGTGGTCGTGTCCAGGTTGCGGCGAAGCAGGAAGGAGACCGCGCCTTTGTCACCATCGCGGACACAGGTCCCGGCATCCCGCCCGAGGAGCGGACCCGCATCTTCGAAAAATTCACCCAGGTCCAGGGGAACGTGGGGCGTCACCGGGGATCAGGGCTCGGACTCACCTTCTGCCAGCTGGCCATCGAAGCCCACGACGGGCGCATCTGGGTCGAGGACGGTCCCAATGGCCAGGGCAGTCAGTTCATCTTCACCCTCCCCCTCTCCCACGAAGGCTAAAGATCACCTGCCTCTGCCAGTCGAGCGAGGTCTTTCGATGTCCTGTCACATCTTATTTAAAACTTGAGAGGAGAGAAACATGGAACAGCTGATACAAATTGTGACCGATAGCAGTTGCGATCTCCCGAAGAGATTCCTGGAACGATTGAAGATCATCGTGGTACCACTCATCGTTCGATTTGGCCCGGAGGAATACAGCGAATTGGAGCTATCCCTGGACGAATTCTGGGCTAAAGCGACCGGCCCTCATCATCCGCACACGTCTCAGCCATCGGTAGGAACGTTCGAAGAGGTATTTAGCCAACTGGTTGAACGGGGCAAACGGGTGTTATGCCTGACGGTCACTGGCAAGCACAGTGGGACCTATAACGCCGCCAACCTGGCCGCACAGCGTTTTGGCGAAACGGTCGAGGTGTTGGATTCTCTTTCCGTCTCTTTGGGACTGGGCTTTCAGGCTATGGCAGCCGCAAAGGCCGCCGAGGCCGGGCAGTCGATGCAAGAGATCGTGAGCATACTCGACGATATGCGGTCGCGGATACAGTTGACCATCCTGCTCGACACGTTGGAGAATCTCCGCTATGGGGGCCGAGCAGCCAGCTTCATGGCCGTGATGGACCGTATGACGCGCATATTGAACATCAAGCCCATCGTCAACTTCGTCGATGGCCAACTACGGTTGGTGCGCGTCGTTCGTACCTTCCGCCGGGGCGTGAACCGGCTCCTGGACACGGTGGAGAGCGCCGAGGTGTTCGAGCACTTGGCCGTGGTTCACACGCGCAGAAAGGAACTGGCCGCGGAGATCGCCGACCGCCTGGCCGAGCGAAGCGGTTTCCCAAGGGAACGTATCTGGGTCACAGAGGCGACGGCGGTGCTGGCCTGTCACGCTGGAGAGGGCGTCATCGGCATTGTCGCCATCAAGGCCAGGGGACAGGCGTAAGCGTTTGCGTGTAGTCCCAGTTACGTCCCAGTTATGATCACGCCCAGCCAGCCCGTACCAGGAGTTGGAAGGCGCGCGCTGTCAGTTTGGGGTACAGAACCGGTGCCGGCGGCAGATCGCCGTTGAGCGCGATGGAGAGGCCA
>DSAR01000104.1 GCA_011046405.1 Chloroflexota bacterium
AATCCGGCTTTTCGATCCTGGCGCGAGCAAAGCCAGACCGTTTCTCCTGCGCCGCTGCACTATATTCTCGGGTTTGGCCTGATCCTGGCGTGGGCTGTCGTCGGTATTGCACGGGCGCGCCCGCGGATAAAATACATCCGATTGAAAGGGAGTTCACACGATTTCCTGATCGTCTGGACGCTTGCGGTGCCGCTCCTGGTCTACGCACCGACCTCGATCCAGCGTCGTTTCCTGGATGGCTACCAGGCGCCGCTGACCGTTTTGGCCGCTTTGGGTCTGTGGGGGACGTTCTCCGGCGTGCGCCGCCCCTTGCTCCGCAAGATGTATCTCGGCCTTTTGGTGGGCCTGATGACGTTGACCAATCTCCTGCTCGTCGCCGGCGGATTGGCGATGCTCCCTGGGCGGGGCATCCCGATCTATCGACCGGCCGAGGAACGGGCGGCGGCCGATTGGTTGGCTCAGCGCGCGCAGGGCGACGTCGTGTTGAGTAGTTATCAGAGCGGGAACTATCTGCCGACCCGGGGACTGGTGCGCGTCTTCCTGGGACATCGGCCGGAGACGATGCGCTCTGCGGAGAAGTATGCGCTCGTCGAGCGCTTCTTCGACGTGACGATCGACGACGCCTGGCGGCGGAATCTGCTGGCAGAATATAGCGTGGGCTATATTTTTTGGGGGCCAGCCGAGCGGGCGTTGGGGGATTTCGATCCTGCGCTGAGCGATTATCTCATTCCAATTTACGACGTCGATGGCTACGTGGTTTTTGAGGTGCTCGGTGATGATGGGGTATAATGGGGTTACGCGGCGCGAGTGGCGCTGGGTGTTGATCTTGAGCGCCGTGGCGTTGGCGGCGACCAGCGTGCCTTACCTGGCGGGGTGGATGCAGTCTTCGCCTGACCACATCTTCGGCGGGTGTATCCTGTTGGTTGACGATTGCTATTCCTACCTGGCAAAGATGCGCTTGGGGGCCGAGGGGGCGTGGCTGTTTCGCATCGTCCACACGTCGGAAGCGCACGAGGGCGCCTTTCTCTACACCTTTTATCTCGCGCTGGGGAAATTGGCGGTTTTGTTGCCCATCGGTGATTTGGCGACCCGCCTGGTGTGGGGGTATCACGGGGCGCGCATGATGCTCGGTTTGGGACTATTGTTGACCGTGTACCGTTTCCTGGCGGCTTTCACGGCGCGGGCGGCTGTCCGGCGCTTGGCCTGGTTGATGGTCGCCTTCGGCGGCGGCCTGGGGTGGCTCTTGGTTTTGCTGGGGCGGTCGACATGGTGGGGGACGCCGCCGCTCGATTTTTATCTACCGGAGGGATTTGGACTGTTGGTGTTGTACGGTTTCCCACACCTGGCGTTGGCCCAGGCCTTGTTATTATGGGGTGTTCTATTTTTTTTGAGATCCTGGGGGGCGCTGCCCGCGGAAGAATTGGATCGCCAGCAGGATGCTGGCAAGCTGGCGCGTATGCCGCCAAGATGGCGGCGCTCCTTATCTCTGCCCCGCGAGTGGGAGAGGTTGGGATGGGGCGCGGCGGCTGGTCTCGCATGGCTTTTGATGGGGCTGGTGTTGCCTTTTTACGTGGCGGTGGGGTGGGCGGTGATGGGGGCCGCCTGGTGGGCCTTGCTCGTGCGAGAGCGACGGATCCTCTGGCAAGAGGCGACGTGGGGCGTGGTGATGGTTCTGATCTCCTCACCGGTGCCCTTGTACAGCGCCTGGGTATTTAGTACAGATCCGGTCTACCGGGCCTGGGCGGCACAGAACCAGATTTTATCCCCCCATCCGCTACATTTCCTGTCGGCGTATGGCGTGGCCCTGGCGCTGGCCTGTTTCGCGGCGCGCGACGTGTGGCGCGCGGATGGGCCGGGGTGGTTGACAGTGGTATGGGTGTGCGTCGCGCCGGTGTTGCTCTATCTGCCCTTCAATTTGCAACGTCGCCTGATTGTAGGCGCGCAGGCGCCGTTGAGCCTGCTGGCGGCCTGGGGCGCGATCAAACTGTGGCGAGGAGGGAAGCGGTGGCTGCTCGGCGCGCTCATCGCGACGATGATCCCGACCGGCCTGATTCTGCTGCTTGGGGGGAGCGCGTGGATGCTTTCCTGTCCCCCGCTCGTTTTTCGGGACAGGGGAGAGGTCGCTGCGCTGGATTGGTTGGATAAGCGTATACAACCTGACGACGTGGTGTTGACAGCGTACGACACGGGGAATTATCTGCCGGTGCGGGTGTTTGGCCGCGTCTTCCTGGGCCATGGCCTGGAGACGGTGGACGCCGAGGTGAAAGAGGCACAAGTAGCGCGCTTCTTCGATGTGCGGACTGACGATGATTGGCGGCGGAATCTGCTGATGGCATATGGGATCGACTACGTCTTCTGGGGGCCAGCGGAACGGGCCCTGGGCGCGTTCGATCCGCACAACACCCCGTACCTGCAGTCAATCTACGAAGTGAATGGGTACGCCGTCTTCGAGGTTGGGGAGGTCGAGCCGTGACCGTGCGCGCTTGGAAACATCGTCTGCCGATCTTGATCTTTCCCTTGCTGTTGCTCTGGCGGCCTTTGTTTGCCGGGGAGGCGTTCTTCTGGGGCACGCCGGTGCTCCAGTTTGTGCCCTGGCAGCGGATGGCGGCGGAGATGTGGCGCAGCGGACGCCTGCCGCTGTGGAACCCGTTGGTGGGATGCGGCGCGCCGC
>DSAR01000193.1 GCA_011046405.1 Chloroflexota bacterium
GTCTACAAGAACAGCGACGACGAGAAAACCCTGGAAAACGTCGACTATCGCCTCTACGCCGCGCGAGAGGCACTGGCCGCTGCTCAGACCCGGTTGAAAATCATCCAACAGACGTCCGGTGTGCGTGTCCGTGAGGCCCAGGCCGGGGTGTTGGCAGCTGAGGCGCAGAAGGACATCGCCCAGGCGGAACTGAATCTCTTGAAGGTCGGCCGCGCCGGATGGGAGATCGAGATCGCCGAAGCCGCAGTGGCCCAGGCTCGCGTTGCCTTGACCCAGGCGGAGACGGCGCTCCAGCGTACCGTTCTCACCGCGCCGTTTGCCGGGACGATCACCAGGGTCAACGTCGAGGTGGGGAACATGCTTTCTCCAGGACAGGCGGTGGGGGTGCTGGCAGCCCTGGATTCGCTCCAGGTCCGCACCATCGATCTCACCGAGTTGGACGTGACGCGCGTCCAGGAGGGCGCCCCGGTCGTGGTCTCGGTGGACGCGTTACCCGATCAATCCTTCGACGGCGTCGTGCACAAGATCGCCCACCGTCCTGGCGATTACCGGGGAGACGTAGTCTATGCCGTCATCGTCGACCTGAATCACGTTGACGATATGCCGCTGAAGTGGGGGATGACGGCGATGGTGGAGATCCAGACCAATTAGCCTGTCTGCCAATCCACTGTGATGCCAATGTCATGAAGTCAAGGGCAAACCCGACTTCGGAAGTTTCAAAAGCACATCGTCAAACGACATTTCGAGGCCAATCGAGACGGGTTTTGCTTCCCAGATCCTTGGCGACCTGTATGCCAGCAGGATGCTGGCGCTCCGAAGTTTTATCTTTGAATGACATTGTCTGCTATGCAGGATCGAAAAGGGCCCTTGTTCAAGGGGACGCCCTTTCCTCTTGTCTATCCGCCCGGTTGTGCTACAATTCTTCTGGCAGACGCCCCCGGGCTATGAGAGGCACACGTTTGAGCGTAGAGAAAAACTCGGTGAATCTCTGTGTCAGCTAAGCCTTGGTGGTCTGTGCGTTCCTCTTCGGTCCTGCTTCTGTCAGTTCAGGGCCTAGACGAAACGAGGTTAAAGATCTATGCCATTATACGAGTATCAATGTTCAAATTGTGACACCTGCTTCGACGCGTTGCGTTCGATGTCAGAGGCCGACGCCCCCATCGCGTGCCCCCGGTGCAGCAGCGAAGAGACCCAGCGCATCATCTCACTCTTCTCAGCTGTCGGTGGTGGGCGAGTGATCGCCGGCGCCGGTGCATCTTGTGCTTCTTGCTCTCCTTCGGCTTCGTGTGCTACGTGCGGTCAAAAATCCTGAGATCAAGTAGTAGCGAAACAGTATCTTCTCAATAATTCGACAATGGCATATTAGACTTCCGAAGTCTACAACGACTCATTTCATCGGCTGAATCTTTGCAAAAGCTCGGTTTCCTGCGCTCCAAGGCCATTTTCTAGACTTCGGAAGTCTGAGATCAACTAATGTGCCATTGTCAAGGTAGGGCGGAATGCCATCTGCCTTACGGTATCTTCTCAATAAGTTGGGGAGCTGTGGCCGGTCTCCCGACCGAGCCACAGCGGGCACGGTCAGGAGACCGGCCCGAGCGAGTTTGCCCCGATTTTCTGAGAAGATACGCGAAACAGCAAATCTTAAACGAAACCGGGCCACCGTTAGCAAAACGGTGGCCCGGTTCTTACGTTTCACTTTAAGAGACAGCTACATCTGTTTCCATTTCCGGATGGTATCTTGAACGAACGCGCGAACTTGTGCATCAGTGATTTCTTCCGGCGAGCTAAACGTGTGAAGTCCAACGTGAAAGCATAGGCTTCCATCCAAATTGGTCGTGAGATGGATATGGTGTTTTTGCATCTGCGGGTATCGGCCCACCTGTTCCTCGATCAATTGATTGATCTCGTCGGCCGGTGTGGATAAAGGCTTCACAGGCGCAGAAGACACACTGGGACGATTTCGGCTAAACAGGCCCGAAGGTCTACTCGTCTCTCGGGGAAACAGATCGGCGCTCTGTAGCTGCTTCAAGAATGTCTCGGGGTCCACAGTGGATTCGGCGCCAATGTGTTCCTCCTGCTCATCTTTGCGCAAAGCAGGCAACCAGCCCTTGGCAAATAACGTGATGGCCTTGATCGCCGCGATGGCCTCTCCGCCAACGCGCTTGTCTTTGATCTCGCGAAGATGGCTATAACGTTGGCCCAAGACGAAAATGACGATATCGCCTTTTGGGGTCCGGCAGACTCGCAGTAGCTCCTGTTCCTCGCTTGGTCCCCCACCGCTCGATTTCTGGGTTGGCGATGGAGTGATCGAAGAAGAAGCAGGCTGGGAATTGCTTTGACCTTTAGCAGTGATGTAATAATATAACCAGAAAGTCAGACCTCCAGCCAATGCCAACAGAGCAACGATCAAGACTAAAATAAGCCATGTCGGTATGATGTCCATAGCAACCTCACTCCCCCTTGACACACAGACATTCTATCAGTTAGACACCATTCTATCATACCATATCCGGCCCAAACTGTCTATAGGAAAAAGGTAAGTGTGAGATGAAATCCACGTATCATCTCAATAAGTTGGGGAGCTGTGGCCGGTCTCCCGACCGAGCCACAGCGGGCACGGTCAGGAGACCGGCCCGAGCGAGTTTGCCCCGGTTTATTGAGATGATACAAA
>DSAR01000525.1 GCA_011046405.1 Chloroflexota bacterium
CCTGAGCGCGGCACGAATGGCGATAATGCTCGACAGTACGCAGATCATAACCACGGCGATAAAACCCATAACGGAGTCGAGTGGTTGCAGCAGCACATATTTGGGAAAGATTGGCGCCATCAATAACGTTGCCGAAATCTTACCCACCACAAAGCCGATCAAACCTAAAGCGATGGACTGTTGCATGATCAAACCGACAATGGTGCGATTCTTAGTGCCGATCAGTTTCAAGACAGCAATTTCACGAATTTTCCCGAGTGTCAGGGTGTAGATGATGAAGGCCACAATGGCGGAGCTGACAATCGAAAGGATCACCAGAAACATGAAGATCTGTCTGGCGGAGGTAGCGATCAGCTTACCAACCAAAATCTCCTCCATCTGGCTGCGGGTATAGACGGTTAAGCGCTTCCAGCGGCGGATCGACTCAGCGACTTCTTCCGGGGCATGACCCGGTTCAACCCGCACCAAAACCGCATTGACGTAAGGGTTGGTGCTTTGCGAGGCAATAATCGAATCGAGCAGATCTGGCACTCCGGGCCGGTTGAAAGCAGGGTTCTCGGCCGTGCGTCGACGCTGCTCTCGGATGGCGTCATTATCTTTGAGAAACTGTGCTTCCTGGGCATCTTTAAGAGGGATGAACACCATCGGGTCGCCATTGGAAGAGACCATCCTTCTGGTCAGGCCGACTATGGTGTAGTGATTGCGGCGGATCTGGATACGGTCGCCAAGTTTAAATCCGGAAGCGATGTCGGCGACGGCCTCGTAATGGCTCCGGGTAATCTGACGTCCCGCGACGAGATAGGGCGGCCACCCGGGTGTCCCAGGTTCTCCAGGAGTGACGCCAGTAACCATGGCACGTACGTCACCATCTTGTTTGCCCACCTGCATGGTGAGATAAGTGATGTTCGCTGCTCGCTCCACCCCCGGCATGCCTCGAATCCCTCGCCAGATATCATCGTAGAGACTTGAGGACTCAGCGTAGGGACCAAGAGTGTCCTTCTGTACCACCCAGAGATCAGCACCGCTATTGTCGAGCAACACTTTGGCATCATCCACCATGCCACGATAAATCCCTGCCATAGACAGTGTGATGCCGATGAGTAGCCCAAGCCCCATACCGGTAAAGACGAACTTACCCCAGGAGTGCGTGATGTCGCGTCCTGCCAAGCTGATCATTGCGTCACCCCCGGAATATGGTCAACGACGTGAATCCGGCTATGCTCATTCAGGGCGTTTTCGCTGTAGGCCACTACTTGGTCACCAACCTTGAGCCCTTCTCGTATTTGAACACGACCCTCCAAATCGGCAATCCCCAGTGAAACTGCTGTAAAGCGAAGATCGCCATTAGTGACCTGCCACACGCCCAATCTGCTATTCATATGATGGATAGCGGCATTTGGGACAACCGGTGTTGCCGCAAGCGTCGGTAAGGTAATCGTGATTTCGGCCAGTTCGCCGATAGGTGGCAGCGGATCAGGAATTTGATCGAAGACAACCTTGGCCAGTGTTTCCTCCGTTACCGCGTCTGCCAGGGGCTCGACTCTCAGTACACGTCCAGCCTGCAGCTCACCTGCCTGCGAACGTAATGTGATCTGGGCTGATAAGCCTGCGGCGAGACCTCGTGCACGAATTTGATCGAAGCGGACATTGACCCACAGTGTGCTCGGGTCGATCAGCTCCACGACGGCCTGACCTGCGACCACGGTGGTTCCCGGGTCGGCATCACGCGAAACGACCAAGCCGTCAACTGGCGCAACCAGAGACAAATTGCTGCGCTGCGCCTCTAACGCCTCTCGTTCTGCACGTACACGAGATAGTTCCTCTCGTGCCGCAGTCAGCCCTGCTTTCGCAACCAAGAGGTCTTGTTGTTTAGTGGCTACCACTTCCTCACTGGTGGACCGGGCTTTAAGTAACTGCTCGTAACGTAAAGACTGTGTCTGCGCATAATCCTTACGCGCCTGCGCTTCGTTTAACTGAGCGTTTGCACGTTTCAGCGTGGCATCTTGAGCCCTGATACGTTCATCAAGATCCACCGGGTCCATTTCGCCAAGCACTTGCCCAGCCTTGACACGCTCACCTACGTGTACGTCCAGACGTTTGACCCGCCCCGCAAACGTTGGGCCAATTTTGTAGGTGTAACGAGCCTCAATGGTTCCGATGCCGAATAGTTTCGGTGAGATGCTCTTGTTCTCGACCGTGGCCAATACAACTGATACCGGAGCAAGCGGCCCCGAACGCAAGGCCACATAGATAAAAAGCGCAAGCAGGGGAACAATGACAGCGATTAGCGCCAGCGTACGTTTTTGGAAAGGCAATCTTTTCATAATGCACTCCTGATGCCCCGTTGATAGATGGCAAAAACTTTCGGTGCGTTGCGGCGCATATGGCTCACATCTCCAGCTATCAACGATTGCATGACCAATCCTTGAATGGTGCCGATGAAGAGCGTGGCCGCAGCCTCGTTATCAAGCTTTTCATCAAGCTCACCGCAGTTTTTTCCTTGTTCAAGCAAGCGATTGAGACGCTCCCCATAACGGCGGATGAGCGTTTGCGCCATCCGCTTGGGCGCGGTTTCTTCAGAGCGCTGCAATTCACCAAACAACATGCGGGGAATACCGGGATGCTCTGTTATAAAGTCCACATGCGCCATAAACATGCTTTCAAG
>DSAR01000520.1 GCA_011046405.1 Chloroflexota bacterium
AAATTCGGTTGCTAAGGTGCTTTTTCTGCCTGAAAACTCAATTTGACTTTTACCGCACTCTATACTTTTAACTAACGCGCTTACGTGGGGAAAGGCACGTTGTGAAAGTCGAATCAAGGGCCATTCTCTATCGGAGACCCGCGCCTCCATCAGTTTTTCGGCGCTATAGAACACCGCCATTGGCGCGTCGCCCATCGCCTGGACCAGGGCCACCTGCTCGTTACGCCGGGTGTCGGCCGAGCGGACCAGGCGACTCAGATCGAACAGATGGTGCACCTGTTCCCACAGTTGAGGTAACGTGCCTGGCCGATCAGTCCCATCCCGGTACGCGGCGTAATCGTTCTCTCTCACCAATCCCCGGCAGGCCAGCGGCGCGTTGGCGACGTACAAGTCGTGAAAGTCCTCCTTATCCAGGGGCGCCACCGGCGATGAGGTCAATAACACCTTGCAACCAAAGTGCTTTTGCAAGAGCATCCCGTTCCACAGGGCGAAGAGAAAGCGCTCGGTATCGTTCTGGCCGGCCGGATTGAGCGGGAAAATGAGCCGGTTGCCCACGGTCGCCGAATAGCGCGGCAGATACAGCCCATAGTACTGCGACCGGCCATCTCGCGTCACCCCGGTGAAATCCAGGTGCAACGGCTTATCACCTCCCAGAACCCGTACCGCGTCGGCCGTGCGCAGGAAGAGCGCCCGTTCCACCAGGTTCTCCCGCGTCAGTCGGTTGATGCCCGTCCGCAACCCCTGGATAAAGGGCGCAGTCAGGAAAGCGTAGGGCAGCAGGTGGAGGTAGATGATCTTCTCTCCCCGCACCGGTGGGTAGTTGAGCTTCTCCAGCAGGAACTGGACCCGGCACAGGGCGCAGACGTGCTTCTTGGGATCGCCCGGCCCGCCCCGCAACCGGTTGGAGAAAGCCTGCACGGTGATGTCGTCGCGCACGTCGCCCGCCATCCACTTGCCCGTAGGCATGGTCGAGCTACAGGTGACACACTGCTTATGCTGACCCTCCACGTAGTGGGCCAAGTGTTCGGAAAAGGCCGGCCGGCCCTCGTCCTGGAAGCTGAAGATCACGTAACGTCGGACGTATTCGGTGAACAGGGCCGCCTTGGGATCCTCGTCCCCCTTCTGAGATAACAGGCGCGTCCCGTCGGCCTCGAAACGGCGATACAACGTCTCCTCCGAAAGTTCGATATCGCGGGCGAGCACGTAAGCCCGATCCCACAGACCGCTGAAGTATTCGTAGACCGGCCAACGAGATTCGGGAATTTCCAGCAACTCGTAGACGTAATGCCAGGGATCGTCGGCCACGTCGGAGAAGTATTCCTTGACGAAGATGTAGTAAGCTCGCGTCAACTCGCCCAGGCGCAGCGTACCCTCATCCATCGCCGTGAGGGGCTCGTCCGACGCCAACATCGCCCGAACCTCTTCGGCCGCCTCCGGGTAGGCCTGGGCGTACTTCTCGAAATATCGCTCGGCTCGCCCCCGCGCTTTTTTCGCGATACCCGCCGCATCCAGGTTCCGGGTTTGTACCCGGCTGAAGGCCACCCGCCAGATGTCGGCGAAAGGTAAGCCCAGGTCCAGGCACTTGGGCATGATCTTGATCCCCCCCGGCTTCGATTCCACGAAATCGGGCAGTTTGTCACTCGTCATCGCCGAGATGGCGGCGGCGATGCGCTGGCCTATCTGGGTCAAGTCATCCTCGGTCAATTGCAAATCGCGCCCTCTCGGCACCAGGTAGGCCACGCCATCGGGGTAAAAAAGCAGGGGGATGAGGTCCAATTCGTCGCGCAGGTGGGCGACGATACCCTCGTGAATGACGTTGGAGAGCAAGCCCCGATCCTCGGTCACGGCGTGGCGGCAGAACTCGTACTGCACGTCACTGAAGGTGTTGAGGTGGAAGAGAAAATCGTCCTTGTGCGACCGCTCGTCCAGGGTATGGGAGAGATCGACGGCGTCGGCAGCGCGTACCAGGTGTTTGAGCGCCTCCACCCGCTCGCGACCCAAGCCATACGGGTCATACGAACGGATCAGCGACGCCCCATCGTGGTGGTGATGGGCAGAGTGAGCGCGCATCAGCGTGGTGACGTCCTCGACGTACGCTTCGTACGCCGGAAAGAAGCGGTCCAGCTTCAGCCTCTCGATTTCGGCCACGACGTTTTCACCGATGGCCAACTGGCCGTAATTGCGACCATCGTCCATGGTCTTGTTGAGGTCGTGGATCGTGAAGGCGGTGAATAAAACCCGGGTTTCCACGTCGCCGAGGTCCAGGGCGGGCCTTAACTGTTCCAGCACGAATATTCCATTGAGCACGTGGACGTAAAGGCTCTCACCCGCCTTCTTGCCATATTGAATGATGTGCTTGTAGGGTAAAAGCCCATCGTTGGCCACGACGTTGACGTAATCTTTAAAAACCGAGGGTTCGTCCTTAGCAATGAGTAAAGCCAGATGTCGCGGATCTAAATCGGCCAATTGAAGCCTCCTTTCAACCTGTTCCTTAACGCTATTATACCACAACCCCTCCCCCACAATTGTGGGGATCACTGCGACCGTCACACATTGGGGACAAGCTCCCGAAAGGCTGCGGCAGGCCACTGCAGGGCCAGCCCGCGGAATAGTTGAGCCATTGGCAGTTTCTGCACCGGATAGCCCGCCAGTTCAAGCGG
>DSAR01000157.1 GCA_011046405.1 Chloroflexota bacterium
GGCCAGCGGCGGCGGTTCTGCCAGCGCCTCGACCCAGGGATGGGGGCAGGTGATGGTCAATTGTATCTCGGCTTCGTCGGCGCCGGCGTCGTTCGCCACGATCAGCGTGATCTTGCCGTCGCCGGTTGGCCTGATGGTCACCGAATCGCCGTTGGGGTTCAGCGGGCCGGGCGCGTAGGCCATGACCGCCTCGTGGGTCACCCACTGGACGGTGGCCTTGCTCCCGCCGGTCGCCTGCCACGAGAGCGTCACCTCCTCTCCCTCGACGATACTCGCGCGATTGGCGGTGAAGGAGAGGATCTGGGGAGCCGTGGCGGTCCCGGTCGACGGGGTGGGGGTGGCGCACTCGATGCCGCACCCGCCGGGGCACTCACCGGGGCAGTAGTAGACCTCGTTCCCGGAGCAGGGCGGCGGTGTGCACACCACGATCGGTGTATTGGTCGGGGCGACGGTTACAGCCACCGGCGTCGCCGTGGGTGGCATAGGTGTGGGAGATAGCGTTGGAGAGAGCGTTGCCGTTGGGTCGCCGGGCGTCGGTGTGTCGCCAAGTTGGGGCGTGTCTGTCGCGGCGTCGATGGGCGCCTGTGTTGGAGGGCCGCCGGGTTGGGGTGCGTTGCAGGCCAGGGCACTGGCGACCAACGTGATCAAAACCAATGCAGGTGTGATCGAGCGGGTAAATTTTGACATCGTGTTTCTCCTTCTTACTTAGGTTCAGGTAAAACGTAAGGCGTAAAATGTAAGGGGCCGGGCTTTCGCGTGATTTTACGTTTTACGACTTACAATGTCAGTCTACAACAAAAACGGCAAAATGCAACTGCTTCTCTATGTGAACGTGATTGACAAGATCTCCACTGCCGGCATAGATGGATAGACGACCGCGTCGAGCGAGCTTGCGTTATATGGTCAAGCATATGCCGACAAGGAGCAGGAAAGGGGTGTGGAAGAACACAGATGTAAATTGACCACTTGCTAAGCCAAGCAGGCGAACTATCAGAGAGCCGAGATTGGACTGTTCACAGTGAGTTCACAGTCTTGACAAATGTGGCGACTTGATGTATCCTCTTTGTATATACTGAGGAGGAAAAATGGAGACCAAAGTAAAGAAATGGGGAAACAGCTTGGCCCTGCGTATTCCCAAGCCGCTCGCCATCGAGGCTGGACTGGAAAATGATTCACCGGTGGAACTGTCACTATTGGACGGTAAGTTAGTCATAGAGCCAATAGACGAGGAGGAGTTGAGCCTAGAGATGTTGCTGGCCCAGGTAACCGAGAGCAATTTGCACGATGAAGTGGATACCGGTCCAGCACTAGGCGGCGAGGTATGGTAAGTGGAGCAGCATATGTTCCTGCGAGAGGGGATGTTGTATGGATTACGCTGAATCCACAAGCGGGACACGAGCAAGCGGGGCGACGACCAGCAGTGGTGCTATCGCCCCGCTCCTACAATAGAAAGGTGGGTTTGGCAATCCTATGTCCGATAACGAGCCACGTAAAGGGCTACCCATTTGAAGTGCAAATCCCTTCAGGGTTACCGGTACGAGGGGTAATTCTGGCAGATCAGGTAAAGAGTCTGGATTGGAGAGCGAGCGAAGCAGAGTTGATGTGTGAATTACCTGGGGCGACGATGGCTGAAGTTTTGCAGAAGATCGGCGTGTTATTGAGGTAGTCCACTTTAGCACCACACAATCTAATTAGGTCCTGATTATGCTCCGTAAAAGTGACGTCAAATGGTGGATACTGGAGGCCGAGAAACATCCCGAATCGGCCTCAGACATCATCGAGGAACTGGCCCGGCGGCTGGCCGAGCTGGACGCCGAGAACGAGCGGCTGCGCGACGAGATCGTGCGTCTGCAACACCGAGTCCCGGCGAGCACTTCGACGACAAGCGGTGAGACGGCGGAGGCCCCGGCCGACGTCCGTGCCTTGCAGGCGCAGGTCGACCGCTTGCAGACTCTCCTGCACGGCGACGCGAGCGACGAAGCGGCGTTGGTCCTGCTCTCCGCCCGGCTCCAGGCAGCGCGGGTGCCCCTGTCACTGGCCCACCGGCTGGCCCGCGAGGAGCGCCCGGTGCTGGGCCAGCCGGCGCGCCTGAGGTTGCGCTGCGCGGTGGTGGCGCACCCTGGAGAGACGTTGCTGCTGTTCACCAGCCAGGGGCGCTGCCTGGCGATGGCGCTTTCGGACGTGCCGCCCTTGATCGAGACCGGGGAGGATTGGCCCGCCGGTGACACGCCGGTGCTGCCAGAAAACGAGCGCTTGACGGCGGCGGTGAGTGTGAGCCGGCTCCCGCGCTTCTGGACTGTGGCGACGCGGCGCGGGTACGTGCGCCAGTTCCTGAACCTCGAGTTGCAACGGGCGGCCAAACAGGGGGACGTGTTGCTCGAAAGCCCGTTCCCCCACGACGGGCCGGTCGCAGCTGTGAGCGGCGACCGGGGCGATCTGCTGCTGTTCACCCGCTGGGGCAAGTGCGCCCGTTTCCCGCACCGGGCCATCGAGAGCGGCGGATCGAGCGCCCTGGCGCTGGAACCGGACGACGCCGTCGTGACTGCCCTCTCGCTGCCGGAGGCGGGGGAGGTGGCGCTGGTGACCGCCGCCGGGTTTGGCGTCCGGCGAGACGTGGACCAGATCCGCGCC
>DSAR01000521.1 GCA_011046405.1 Chloroflexota bacterium
ATTTGTGACGCTCCCCCAAGTTTTGTATGCGCCCCTTGATGACCTCCATCTGTGTGAATCCGTGGAAATCTGTGTCCTATGCTCCCCTGGCCTGAACGGCTACTACGGCTCGACCACCTCAAGACCGGGGAAAATTTGGTAGTGCTTGCGGTTGAACGTGTAGAGCGGCGCGCTGCGGGTCAATGCCAAGTTTGTTCCCGGAGGGTGCGAGCGAACGTCGGTGTATCGGGCAGATCATCCCGATTGCGCCACATACCAAAGAACTCGGATGCTCGCAGGTCGCCCAACGTGCAATGGCGTGCCGGTGGGGATTCAGTGGGGGCAAATACAACGATGATCTCTGTCGAGCCAGCGGGCATATCCTCTGGGACTCGCAGGGTGAGCGTGCGTTCGGGTGTGACTGTTGTTTCGAGTTTGACAAGATGCATTTTGGTCGGCAAGCACTAGCTGATTTCTGCCAACAGTTCCGCCGGCGTCATGACAGACACGGCTGCATCCTGGAATCCCGCTTTGTCGCGGGTCAAAATCAGATCGAGGTTCGCGCGAGTGGCACAGGCAACCTGCAGATTATCCTCAAAGTCGCTCCCTGGCAGTATCTCTGCCAGTTTGAGGGCTGCAAGATCAACGGTGCATACCTCGAAAGCTTCCAGGCAGATGCGCACTGCTGCACGAGCCTTTTCCAACGTGTTCAGGCGATGAGCAATGTAAAAGATGTCCGTGAGGGCACAGGCTGTAATGTACCCGATGATATGCCCGTGGTCGTTAGCTTGCCAGGCAGCGCTGGAATGACCGACCCACGGTTCGCGGTTCAGCAGGACATCGAGCACGACGTTGGTGTCGAAAAGTACATGCATTAGCCATACTTTTCCGTGCGCCGCTCAGCCAGCCAGCGCTGCACATCCTCGTCGGAAGGGGCAGGTTGATCGGTGGCTAGCAAGCCCAAGGCTTCGTCCAGTGTGTTGCGCTTGGGACGCAGAGCAGCTGCCTCAGGTGACAGTGTGTTGATGACATCTCGCACCAGGGCAAAGCGCTTGGTCGGCGGCCAACGACGGACGGCCTGCAAGATGGTCTCATAGCTTGTTTCCAAGACATTCATAAGCTTCCCCTATGGGTTCTCCTGACGCATCATGTCTGAATTGTAGCATACAAGGAAACGGGCGTCAAACGCCTGGGGGGTGAACTCGTCCCCCGTTTCCCCCTTCGAGCGCGAACTGCTCGGCGAGGCTCTGAGCGAGAGCGTGAGAAGCGTCAGTCCGCTGCTCGTGGTAGCGGGCCTCCAACGCGCCGATCAACCCCTCCTGGGCTGCGCTCAAACGGCGTACCTGCTGAAACCGCCACTTGAACTGGAACGCTTGCAGTGAGGCGACCGTCTCCCGGTCCTGCTCGCTCAAGTCCAGGGCGGCCAGGCGGGCCAGGCGAAAGGCCAAGTCGCGGCGGCGCTTGATGACGTGGAAGTGAGCCTTCAGCTCCCGGCTCCAGGCCTGCTGATCCTCAGCCCTGGCCCACACGTCGCCGCCCCGCTCCCGCAGGATGGCGAGCAGCGTCCGCTTCTCGGCGGCGCTGAGCGTATACTTGGCCTGCGTCATCCGGCCGAGGATGGAGCGCAGGGTGCGGTGGTTGGGCTCCATCTGCAGGATCATCCCCATCAACGGCGTCAAGCGCCAATACCGCCGCCGGGTGTGGTCTCGCCAGTCGAGGGGGAGGCCGGTCCCGGCGAGGGGATGGCGTTGGTTCAGCCCGCTGATCCAGGGCTGGGGGTTGGCCGTGGAGCAAAAGTTTTGCAGACAGTGGGGGCCGACCAGTCGCCAGACGGGGGCGGAGCGCCATTGGGGGACCAGGATGAGAAATCCATAGTTAAAGCTGGCCGTGGCATCGCGGTGATCCCGCCAAAAGGTGCACAGCGTACCGGGCGCATAGATCGCCAAGCGGAACGGATCGTCGGCGGCGGGGCGGACGGCGGCGATGTAGGGCTGCTGGGTCAGTTGGAAATGAGCCATCGGATACCTCCTGATAGGACTACCAGAACGGGGCCCGTTTGAGGCCCAGCCGGTCGTTGTAGGAAAAGAGAGCCAACAACACCCAGGCCAACGCCTCCTCGGCCTGCTGCACCTCCTCCCGGCTCGGCAGCACCTGTTCCTCGGGCTCCATCAACAACTCGGGGTGGCGGATGCGGACGACGACGGCAAAGCCCTGAGAGCGAGCCGCGTTCCAATCGGAGAGGGCGGGATAGGCGAGGAGCGGGCCGTCGGTGCGCCAGCCGTGATAGCGGAGAAAGGTGGCGATGACGACCTGCATGCGGTGGAGAATGGTGGGGACGGACCACCTGACAGACCCGGAGCCGCGGGTGATCGCCTTGGAGAGCGCGGCGCGGAGGGGGCGGTGCATGGCGAGATACCGGCCGAGCAGGTAGAGGGAGGCGTGGGGGAGGGCGGCCTGGGTGATGAGGTCGGCGTAGGGATCGTGGGAGGCGGCGTAGATGATGCGCATCAGAGAGAAAAAGGCGGGATCGGGGACGGCGGCTTCCAGTTCGGGGGCCCGTTCCTGAAAGTCCTGCAGGAAGGCGAGCAGAATCAACTGAACGTCGCGGGGGGAGCGGCGCTTCAACGAGGCGGGCAGGCAGGTGGGGGA
>DSAR01000215.1 GCA_011046405.1 Chloroflexota bacterium
GTCCAGGTTGGTGGCGTAGCCCTGGCGGAAGTGACCCGCCGTGGAGACGGCCACGTGGGCACCATCGGCGGCCCAGGCGATTTCGACCGGTTGCAGCGCTAGTGTCGGCGGCGGATCTGAAATCGCTTGGCCGTCGGCCAGGGTGCGTGATGCAGAGCCGTCGGCGTTCTCGCCCGGGAGATCGACGACGCGCACCGTCTGGGCGGTGTAGTCGCCGACAGCCATAGCTAACGGATCTCCCGCGCCGGGCGCCCAGTCAACGGTGAGCGATCCCCGGAAGACCTCGTAGGGCGCCGCACCGGAGGCAGGGATGAGGTGGACGTGTTTGCTCCCGTCTTCGTCGCCGCTGACGACCAGGAGATCGTCACTGGCGGGCGAGCGGATGATCTGCCGGATGGTGGTGGGGAAGGTGATGCTGCGCTCGATCCCGGCGCCGTCGGCCCGGGCGACGTGGACGGTGCCGGGGGATCTGTCCACCTCGGGCCGGTCCCAGGTGAAGAAGGCTACCCGTGTGCCGTCGAGCGACCAGGCCGGTTTCATGAAGGCGATGTTGGAGACCGATTGGCTGATCTTGACGTGTGTGCTCCCGTCGACCGCCGATACCCAGACGTGGAGGGGTTCGTTATCGGCGCCGCCTGTACCGACGTAGGCCACCCGCACACCGTCGGGGGACCAGGCTGGTTCCAGGCAGAAGCGCAGGTCGGGGTTGGAGATCTGGCGCATACGCTTTCCCTCGGCGTCGGTGGTGCAGATGGCAATAATCTCTCCCTCTTCGTCCAGGTAACTGCGGGCGAAGGCAATGTCTGGCCCTATCCCTGCCCCGGCAGCCGCCACGGCGGTCGGGGTGTCGGCCGGACGGGGCGCGGGGTTTTTGACGAGCGCCGGCGCGCGATGGCGCTTGGCCGCCAGGTAGATGGCCAAGCCGCCGGTGCCGAGCACCGAGATGGTCAGGATGCTCAGGATGGCGATGAGTATTTTGTCGACTGTTTTCATAAAGCCACTTTCAAGCCTCTGTTCTCTAATACGTCGGTTCGTGGGCGGCGGTGATCAGGGTCAAGTTGATGACCTGGGCGGCGCGGCTCAGATGGGCGGGTGTGATCCGGTCGAGGGTATCCTGGGCCAGGGCCGGTTCCGGATCGCCCCAGGTGACGATGAGGGTCCCGTAGCGACTGGCCAACTGGCGGTCGATCTCACCGCTGAAGAGGCGCTGGTAATGGTGGCGCAGCGCCAGCCCCTGGGAGACCTGGACGTCGAGCCGCTCGGCGCTGGACACGAGCAGGTTGAAGAGCCTGTCCTGCCGGCCCATTTTCCGGACGATGAGTTGGTTCCCGTCGTCGCTCCCCAACCGATCCAGGTGAATGACAGCGGTGATGTCGTAGTGACCGATGAAACTCCGATCCTGGATGAAGTGGTGAGCGCCGGAAAAGGGCATCTCTCCACCGGCCCAGGCCACGAAGAGGACGGAGCGCCGGGGCTGGAATCGCTGTTCCTGCCACAGGCGGGCGATCTCCAGCATAGTGGCGACCCCCGAGGCGTTGCTGTTGGCGCCGGGGTACAGGGTGCCATCGGGGGCGCGGCCCCAGCCGTCGTAATGACACGAGACGATGACGACCTCGTCGGCCAGATTGGCATCGGCGCCATTGAGCAGCCCCACGACGTTGTACAGCGTGACGGACTGGGGCGCTTCGAGTTGGATGTTCATCCGCACCCGGGCCGCCAGCGGCCGGGCGCGCCAGACCGGTTCGGTGCCTTCCATCTGCGCGGCCTGCGCCCGGAGTGTTTCGACGTCGAGCCCGTCCATTGCCAGGATCTGGTTGGCGACCTGGGGCCGGATGCGCAAGACGGGCAGGGTGGGCTTTTCCAGGTAGCTGGACGAGAGCACCTGGTTGCGGGGCTTGACGTCGTTGGTGATCACGAGCACGCCCTCGGCCCCCCGGATGAGCGCCTCGGTATCGAAACTGGCGGGGGCGTTACCGGAGAGCATCATCACGATCTGCCCCCGCAGGTCCAGGCCCTTGAAACGAGCGTAAACCGACTCGCGGGATCCGCGGCTTGCGTCGACATCGGGCGAGAAGAGCACCAGCGTGACGGGGGCCTCGGCCTGTCCGCTGCCGCCGTGGCGCTCGATCGACTCGCCATAATCGGCCAGGCGGGTGAATTCGGCCAGCGATTGTCCATCCTCGTCCATCAGCGTCAGTTCGATCGGCGCCGCCAGGCGGGCCAGGGTGACGGACGCCTCCTGGAGCCAACCGCCGGGGGGCGGGCTGAGTTCGTAGCTTTCCAGTTCGCCGGCGATGTACCGGGCGGCCTGTTGGGCCTCGGGGCTGCCGATGGCGCGCCCATTCATCTCCGGCGTGGTGAGATGTTCGACGTGGCGCATGAGATCGTCCCGGCTGACCTGCTGGGCCAGGTTCTGGTAGGAAGGGGCCGGCCCCAGCGTCATGATGACGTAGACGCTGGCGACGGTGATGAGGGTTGCAGCGGCGATGACGCGCCAGCTGAGCAGCACGGCGGTGTTGAAGATACCCCGGTCGATCAGGCGGCGCAATCCCTCACCCAGCAGGTTGAAGCCGGTCACCGAGATGAAGAAGGCCATAGCCGGGAAGAGGAC
>DSAR01000216.1 GCA_011046405.1 Chloroflexota bacterium
GAACGTGGGCGGCGACAGCTCCATTGGCAGCGGAGATTTCCACAATCATAATGAGGATGACTGAACCCGGGAGGTCAGGCGATGAAACGATGTCCCCAATGTGACACTAAACTGCCCGACGACGCTCGCTTCTGCCCGTACTGTGGCCCTCTCGGTGCACTGTCAACCGCTCCTGCCCGAGTCGAAGGCTCCGGCGCCATCGCCCAGGGCGACCACGCGGCCGCAGCTGGCGCCGGGGCTTTGTTGATCACCGGCGTCGTCCACGGCAACGTCTACCACGGGCCGCCCGCGACCGACCCCGAAGAGGCCCTGCGCATCTATCGTCGGGTGCTTATCGCCTCTTGCTGTCACCTTCCCCTGCGTGGCGTGGACCTGGAGGCCAGCGATCCCACCGCGACACAGCAACGCTTCAACCTGGCCGACGTCTACGTCGATCTGGACACCACGACCCAGGCGCCAATAGATACGGACGAAGAGGAGTCAGAACGCCAGCGGCGGGGGATGGGCGAGACGCGCCCGCTCAGCGTGCTGGAGGCGACGGTGAGCAACCGGCGGCTGGTGATCCTGGGCGATCCCGGGTCGGGAAAGTCCACGTTCCTCAACTACCTGGGCCTTTTGCTGGCCAGGCCAAGGAATACGTGCAAGCAGCGCCTGCCCAACTGGCCGACCGGCGAGGAAGACGCGGCGCCGATCCTCCTGACCCTGCGCGACTTCGCCCGCTGGCTGCCCGAGGGTGAGAGACCGGCCAACCCCCAACATCTGTGGGGCTTCATCCGCAGTCGGCTGAAGGCACAGAACCTCGACTTCGCCGCTGATCCCCTGCACCAGGCCCTGGAGGCTGGACGGGCCATCGTGCTGTTGGACGGGTTGGACGAGATCGCCACCCAGGGGCGGCGGACCTTCGTCCGTGACGCTGTGGCCGCTTTTGCCCGCCGCTATCCCCATAGTCGTGTCGTCGTCACCTGCCGCGTGCTCTCGTACCAGGACCCGGCCTGGCAGTTGGACGACTTCCCCGACGTCGAATTGGCCGCTTTCGACGAGAAGAAGATCGATAACTTCATCGGCGCCTGGTACCAGGAGTTGGTGCGTCTGGGCAGTGTCCGTTCCGAGGATGCCGATGGGCTGGCCGATCACCTGCGCCGGGCGGTACGCCGCCCCGACCTGTGGCGGCTGGCGCCCAATCCATTGCTCCTGACGGTGATGGCGCTGGTTCACACGCACAAGGGGCGATTGCCAGACGCCCGGGCTATGCTTTACGAGGACACGGTCGACATCCTGCTGTGGCGTTGGGAGCAGATCAAGGCCCAGGGAGCGGGAGATGTCCCACGTTTGAGGCCGTTGCTCCTGGACGTGGGGCGGACCGACGTGGACTTGAAGCGGGTGCTGTGGCGGCTGGCCTTCGAGGTGCACCAGGAGGGGGGCACCGGTGATGGCGAGGACCTGGCCGATGTGGGCGAGCTGCGGCTGGAGAAAGCCCTGGCCCAGTTGCACCCCGACGGTAGCCGCGATTGGGCGCAGGAGATCATTGGGGCGATGAAGCTGCGGGCCGGATTGCTGCTGGAGCGGGAGCCGGAGGTGTACACCTTCCCCCATCGGACGTTCCAGGAGTACCTGGCGGGCGCTTACCTGTCGGCGCAGGCGGACTTCTCTCAGCGGGCGGTGACGCTGGTGGCGGATGGCGCCTTCTGGCGAGAGGTGATCCTGCTGGCGGTGGGGCGGCTGGTTTACCTGGGCGGAGATACGGATAAGCCGCTGGCCTTGGTCGGGGAACTGTGCCCGAGGGATCCATCCGATGGAGAGATCGCCTGGCAGAAGGCTTGGCTGACCGGGGACGTGCTGACAGAACTGGGCCTGAACCGGGTGCGCGAGGGGAACCTGGGGTGCGACCTGTTGGAACGGGTGCAAGGGCGGCTGGTCGATCTGCTGGCGGGCGGCCATCTGGCGCCCGTGGAGCGGGCCGAGGCAGGGAATACTCTGGCCCGCTTGGGTGATCCACGCTTCCGCGCCGATGCCTGGTATCTGCCCGATGAACCGCTGCTGGGTTTCGTGGAGGTGCCAGAGGGTTCGTTTGTGATGGGCAGTGAAAAGTCAAAGGACGAAATGGCCTATGATAACGAGCAACCACAACA
The DNA here is from genome assembly GCA_011046405.1 of Chloroflexota bacterium. Classification (GTDB taxonomy): domain Bacteria; phylum Chloroflexota; class Anaerolineae; order B4-G1; family B4-G1; genus DSAR01. The sequence goes on from DSAR01000216.1 coordinate 2,130, forward strand.
CGAGTTGACGCTTTCGACTTACTACGTCGCCCGTTACCCGGTGACGGTGGCCCAGTTCCGGGCCTTTGTGGAAGATAGCGGCTGTTAGCCTGGAGATGCTGACAGCTTGCGAGGGATAGATAACCATCCGGTTGTGTGGGTGAGTTGGCACGAGGCCTTGGCGTACTGTGGCTGGTTGACGGAGAAACTGCGTGAGTGGGAGGAGACGCCAGAGCCGCTGGCGACGCTATTGCGCGAGGAAGGCTGGGCGATCACCTTGCCCTCCGAGGCGGAGTGGGAGAAGGCGGCGCGGGGTGGGGACGGGCGGCGGTATCCCTGGGGTCAAGAGCCCGATCCGAACCGGGCGAATTACTACGATACCGGCATCTGGATGACCAGTGCGGTGGGCTGTTTCCCCGGCGGGGCCAGTCCCTATGGGGTGGAGGATCTGAGCGGCAACGTGTGGGAGTGGTGTCGGACGAAGTGGGAAGATAACTATAAA
>DSAR01000211.1 GCA_011046405.1 Chloroflexota bacterium
GGCCTCGTCGTTGAAGGGCCACAGATCCTCCAGGCTCCCCCCGCCCCGGGCCACGATGATGACGTCCACGCCCTGCACGCCCTCAAGCGCATTGAGAGCCTCCAGCGCGGCCACGATCTGCGGCGGGGCGGCGTCCCCTTGCACCTGGGTCGGCGAGAGCAACACCTCCGCCAGGGGATAGCGCCGCTTCAGCACGTTGACGATGTCGCGCAGCGCCGCCGCCGCCGGCGACGTGACCACGCCGATGCGGCGCGGGAAGAGGGGCAACGGTCGCTTACGCTCCGGGGCGAACACCCCTTCCGCCTCCAGTCGCGCCTTGAGCAACTCGAAACGACGGTAGAGGTCCCCCACGCCGGCCGGCCGGATCTGGTCCACGTAGAGCTGGTACACACCGCGCGGTTCGTAGACGCCCACCGACCCGTGCGCCAGCACCAGGTCGCCATCCCTGGGCAGCGGTCGCTGTCGCTCAGCGACGGTACGCCACATCACGCCTCGGATCTGCGCGCCGGCGTCCTTGAGCGTGAAATAGCAGTGTCCAGAGGAGGCGCGGGTGAAGTTGGAGACCTCCCCCTCGACCCACAAGCTGACCAGCTGCGGGTCATCCTCGAACAGGCGGCGAATGTGTCCCGTCAACTGGCTGACGGTGTATGGTTCCGAGAATGACGACTTCGAGGCCCCGGAAGAATTGAAGAGAGAAAGTTGTTCGATCATATCAAGGTGTATGATAGCTTATGGAGATAAAGGTGTCAAGCCGGGCAAGTGTGCAAGTGTGCAAGTGGTAAGTGTGCAAGTGGCAAGTGTGCAAGTGGCAAGTTTGCAAGTGGCAAGTTTGCAAGTGGTCAATTGCGATTTAGTCCAAGAGCGGGTATAATCCCCCTCACGTTTTACGCCTTAGAGAGTCTTGAATAATTGCTCTAGCCACCGTCCCGGGAGCGCTAATCGGCCCGAGGACGGGCCTCTGAGCGAATTCTTTAATAGTCTCCTTACGTTTTACACCACCAGGAGTAATGATGGAGAAAATTCGAGCGGCTATGTTAATCGTCAGTGACAAGGGTTTTGCCGGGGAGCGAGAGGACGCCAGCGGGCCGATCCTCGTCGAACGCCTGCGGCAAATGGGCGCCGAAGTCGTCGAGCAGGCGATCGTGCCCGACGAACGGGCCGACATCGAGCGCACGCTGATCGGATGGGCCGACGAGGCGCAGGTCGACCTGGTCATTACCTCCGGCGGCACCGGTCCCGCCCCGCGCGACGTCACCCCCGAGGCGACGTTAGCCGTCGTCGAACGAGAGATGCCCGGCCTGGCCGAGGTCCTGCGCTTCGAGGGCTACCGCAAGACGCCGCTGGCCGTTATCTCGCGGGGGATAGCGGGCATTCGCGGACAGACGCTCATCGTCAACCTGCCCGGCAGCCCCAAGGCGGTGCACGAGGGGATGGAGACGCTGGCGCCCATCCTGCCCCACGCCATCCGGATGCTGCGCGGGGTCGATACGTCCCACGGTCACGAACACGAGCACGAGAGGAGGGGATTACGCTATGCCTGACACCCGTCCTGAACGCCCCGTATTGAGCATCGAAGAGGCCCTGGAACGCATTCTGGCGACCGTCTCGCTCCTCGAGCCGGAGCGGGTGGAACTGTTGGAAGCGGAGGGACGTGTCCTGCTAGAGAAAATCGTCGCCGACCGGGACATCCCGCCCCTGACCAACGCCGCGATGGACGGTTACGCCGTGCGCGGGGAGGACGTGAAAGACGTAAAGGATAGCCCGACCGAGTTGCGGGTCGTGGGGGAGGTCGCCGCCGGTCACGTCTCGGACGTGACAGTGGGACCGGGCCAGGCGGTGCGCATCATGACCGGCGCGCCAGTCCCCAAGGGGGCCGATACCGTCGTGCGTTTCGAGGACACACGGGCAGACGGCCTCCGGGTCGAGATACTGGAGGCGTACACGCCGGGCAAGAACGTCCGGCCGGCCGGCGAGGACGTGCACGCTGGCGAGGTCGTCCTGCAACCAGGCCGCGTGCTGCGCCCCCAGGCCATCGGGATGTTGGCCGCCGTCGGGCGGACGTCAGTGGAGGTGGGACGTAAGCCGCGAGTGGCGATTTTGGCCACCGGCGACGAGATCGTCCCGCCCGGCGAGGATCCAGGCCCCGGACAGATCCGCGACGCCAACTCCTACGCCGTCGCCGCGCAGGTGCAGACCTACTGCGGCGTCCCGCTGGTATTGGACATCGCCCGTGACGAGGAAGCCCTGGTCCGCGAGGGCGTCCGGGAGGCGCTGGCCCAACGGGCCGACCTGATCATCACCTCCGGCGGGGTCTCGGTCGGCGATTTCGACCTGGTCAAGCAGGTGTTGGCCGCCGAGGGGGAGATGCACTTCTGGTCGCTCAATATGAAACCGGGCCGCCCGTTGGCCTTTGGCGTGGTGGACGGCGTTCCATTGATTGGCTTGCCCGGCAACCCGGTGGCAGCGATGATCAGCACAGAGCTTTTCGCCCGGCCGGCCATCCTGAAGATGCAAGGCGCGCAGACGACGTCGGCCTGGACGCTTCCGACGGTGCGCGCGCGCCTGACCGAGCCCATCGCCCGGAAAGACGGACGCCGCCACTACC
>DSAR01000344.1 GCA_011046405.1 Chloroflexota bacterium
ATCGAGGAGAGTTCCTGGTTGACACGATGCGCGTCGTTGGTGGCGGCTTGAAATCCGCGCAGGGCCGCTTGGGTGACAGCCATCCAATCCACCGGTTCTTGGTCCAGGAGTCGCGCCATATCCCGACGCCATGCCGAGTGCCAATCCTGACTGTGGCGCAGGAGAACCAGGGTTTCGGCGATCTCGTCGCACTGGCGGAGGATTTTGTCCCGATGATCCATTACGAGTCATTCTCCTTCGCTTGATTGTAGTCTCGATCCATGAGCCAAATGGTCTCCTTCTTGCTCTTGTCGTCCCTGACAGCGGTGATGTTGGTGATTCGCAGATTCGTCGGCCCCGCTTGCTTGTGCTGGCTGATCCAGTACATCACGTCGCTTCGGATGAGGTCCATCGTCTCTCGATCAGGGGTGACGATGTGCAATTCGCCGTGACTGGCCGAATGGAGATCCGCAATCCAGTCGTCCCGGGTGGGACGCTCCTCGGTCACGATGCCGGATTGGACCGTGACGACGGCGGCCTGATCGGCGAGGGTGGCGACGAGATCGGGGGTGAAGGCGCGGCCGTCGGGCAGGGGGATCGGGTCGGGGAGCACGGACACCTGGTATCCGGCCTCCCGGAGCAGATCGGCGGCCTCGAGGACGAGGGTGGCGTCGGCCGGGGAGGCGTGGCGCGTGATGAGGAGATCGGCGCCGGGGGCCGGGTTCATCCCCAGGAGCGGCTGGCAGATGTCGCGGCCCTGGGGGGTCAGGTGGACCAGGTGGGCCGTCGCGCCGGTGACGCTCTGGGCCTCGACGACCTCGACCAGTCCCCGGCGCTGGCAGTTGGCGAAGGACCGGGCCAACGCTGTCCCCGAGTCGCGGTCCTTGCCCACCTGTTCCTCGAAGAGGGCGGCGGCGTCCGTCCAGCGGGGGGCGCCGGTCTCGGCCAGGATGCGGAGCAGGGCGAGGTCGCGGTCGTAGGACGGCTCGGCCTGCCACTCGGCCACCCAATCGGGCAGGGCGGCGGGGGCGTCAGGGTCACTGTCACTCGTCCGCGCTCCCTTTTCCAGCACCGAGATGCGCAGTCGGAGTTGGGCGTTCTCCCGGTGCAGATGAGCGTTCTCCTCGCGCAGGCGGGCGTTTTTGGCGGTTTCCGTCTCCCCTGCGCACTGGCGGGAGTTGGCCTGCATCAACTGGCGCTTGACGTCCTGGATGATGGCGCTGGCGAGGTCCGAGGGTGACACGTTGGCCAATCCGAGGGGGGAAGCCTTGCTCACCTCGTCGACCCATTCGGGGCAGAGGACCTCGGCGGCGCGTTCCAGTTCCCTTCGGGCCTGGTCGGCGATCTCCTCGGCCACGGCCCGCAGGCGGGACTGGGCGGCGAGCAACGTCTGCATCTGGCGCAGGGAGACCTCGTATGCCTGCTTGATGGTGTCTATTTGGTTAACCATTGACTCTCCTCTAGCTCGATGCGCAGCGACCGGGCCTCCTGTAGGGCAGTGATGGCTACCTGGTGAGCTGCTTCGGTCGGCGCGTTCAGCCAGCGGGCGGTGGCGAGGGCGGCGTCGCGATACGCGCCGGTGGCGGCCACGAACCGGTCCCGCAGTCCGACCAGGGCGACCGGCGTCTCGGCCAGGGCGACGCGCTGCGCGAGACCGGTGGTCCGCTCGCCGACTTTTTGCATCTGCTGCCCCTGGGCGTACAGCTCCTCCGCCGTCTCGTCGCTCTCGTCCAGCAAGGCGGCGAGGTCTGTGTCGATCTGGGCGAGGTCGTCCAGCCACGTGCGGGCCTGTTTGAGATACTGACGCGCCGCGTGCAGGGACGGGGAGAGGACCATCGGGTGGCCGCTGCCGTCCCGGGGTGTGACGGCGACGCCCAACCTGTACAGTCCCGCCACTGCCAGGGGGATCAGCAGGATCAGCAGAATGGATGGAGAGATTCGGAGGGTGTATCTGAAAACTCGCAGATTGATCATTCGGTTGTTTCTCCCTCGAGAAAGACGATATGATTGGCCACGACCTCGACCACTGTTTTCTGTCCCCGGCCATTTTTGCGGGGGATCTGGCGGGAGCGGAGGCGACCGTGGACGAACACGGGGGCTCCGACCTCCAGGTTGGCGTAGACGTCCTCGGCCAGCCTGCCGTAGGCGACGACGCGAAAGTAGCCGCCGCCCTGCTCGCGGTGTTTCGAGGGATCTGCTTCCTCGCGCAGGTCGAGCTGGGCGCGCTGGGCATCGCCGTATTGGTAGTTGATCTTGCGGAGGAAGGTGATGCCCTCGTCGGCGGCGGCGATGATCTCGACCACCTTTTCGGTGCCGGTGCGGACCTGGCGGTCGCGGGAGCGGAGGTCGCCGACGACGAGGACCTCGGACCCGGCCTGGAGATAGGGGCGGTCGAGTTGGGCGCGGGGGCCGTAGGCGACGACGCGGAGAAAGTCGGCCTTCCGGCCGTCCCTCTGATTGGCCCTGTCGACGGCGAGGTAGAACTGGAGGAAGGGACACTGATCGGGGCCGACGAGATTGTAGAAGGGCTGCTTGGTGATGTTGCCCTTGAGGACGGCGAGGGCCATGCCGGTGTGGAGGTCGACGCCGATGTAGAAGCGGGCGAAGGGGACGCCGGA
>DSAR01000413.1 GCA_011046405.1 Chloroflexota bacterium
ACGCGGATAAACGCTGATTTTTGAGTCTTTATCTGCGGAAGTCTGCATCCGCTCCGCAGGAGCGTCATCTGCGTCCCACTTCTTTCAACTGCGTAAGTCCTAACGTATATCAACCCCAGCTTCGTTTTCCTTGAGTTCATCTGCGGGCATTCTGAGCCATTTTAGCGGTTTGCGCTTGCGATTTGCTACGAAAACCCAGTGGCCCACCATGTTTCACGTGAAACATGCCTTGCTCGCGTCGGACGGGTGTGGGGGTATTGGGGGATTGGTGCAAGTTGTGGTACAATAATGATGATTCAGTCATGTATCCTGCACCATTTTCAGCAATCTAGCCAAACCAGACGACTGCCCACTTGCCCACTTGCACACTTGCACACTTGCCCACTTGTAACTCATTTGGAGGCGTTATGGCTATTATCGAAAGTTCCCGCCGCCGTGCGGTGGAAAGCCTTTTAGAAGACGAAGCGATCACCGCTGACCTGATCGATGAGGCCGCCTGCCCTTTGCTGGATTGGGGGATAGCGCAGGTTGATCGCTTGGCGGAACGAGAGGAGGACGATGAGATCTCGCCTCAGCAATTGGAGCATCGATTGACCGCCTTGCGACGTAAAATGAAATACATCGGCCGGAAGGCGGGTGAGGTCCCTCCCGAGGCCCAGGCCGAACGGGTGCGCGCTTTGATTGCCGAGATCGAATTACCGGCGCCGGTCGAGCAAACGTCGGAGACGGACAAGAACGATGTCTAGATCTACTAAAACTCAACGCCTTCTATCCTTGTTGTTAGCTTTTGCGTCCTTTATCCTGGTGATAGGCTGTGGCTTGGATTTGGACCGGTTGCTCGGTTTGGGCGTCATCACAGAGACGGTCAGCGGGGATTGGATCCGGATTTACTTCACCAATCCCCAGTATTCCGACGACGAAGCCAATCGCTATGGTGGACTGGATCAAGAATTGGCGACCGTGATCGGGCATGCCCAGGTCAGCGTCGATGTGGCGGCCTGCGACCTGAATCTGGATCGTGTGGTTGACACCCTGATCCAGGCGCGGCAGGACGGCGCGCGGGTGCGCGTCGTCGTCGAGAGCGACAACCTGGACCGGGAGAAAAACGCCAGCATCGTGCGCGACCTCCGCCGGGCCGGTATATCCGTGCTCGAGGACGAGCGCAGCAGCGGGCTGATGCACAACAAATTCGTCGTGATCGACGAGCAATGGGTGTGGACCGGCTCCTGGAACTTCACCGAGAACGGTACCTATCGTAACAACAATCACGCCGTCCTGATCGCCTCGCCCGCCCTGGCGGAAAATTACACCGCCGAGTTCGAGGAGATGCTCGATGGTTCCTTCGGCCCGACCTCGCCGGCCGACACGCCCCACCCTCTCGTGCGGATCACCGTCGTGGAGGGCGAGGGGGAGGCGGCGCAGGAGCGGGATGTCATGGTGGAAAACTACTTCGCGCCGGAGGACCAGGTCGCTGCACGCGTTATCGAGCGGATCTCAGAGGCGCAGCATCGCATTCGCTTCATGGCGTTCGTGTTCACCAACGATGAGATCGCCGACGCCATGCTGGAGCGAGCGCAGGCCGGCGTGATCATCCAGGGAGTGATGGAGAGCCGCGACGCCGAGCGTGATTATAGCGTGTACGGCCGCTTGCGCCAGGCGGGCCACGAGGTGCTCAAGGATGGAAACCCCTACATCATGCACCACAAAGTCATCATCATCGACGAGCAGACGGTGATCCTGGGCTCCTATAATTTCACCATCAACGCCGAGCGCAGCAACGACGAAAACCTGCTCATCATCCACGACGCCGAGGTGGCGGGCCTGTTCGTGGAGGAGTTCGGGCGGGTGTATGAGCAAGCCCGGCGCCAGGAATAGGGCGGCTTGCATTGTCATAGGCATGCCGCCTTGATGCCAGCGCTCTTCACTTTATCCTCATCTTTTCCTGCCTTGACGATTGGACTGTTTGACAGCCCTCTCGATTTGTGCTATCTTGTGTGTACAACGTAACCTCGCCCGATATGTCCTTTGCTTGGCAGCGGTGGAAGCCGACACAACTCCTGACTTCTTTCAACTGAATCTACTGTAAGCGATCATTTTGATCCGTTTTACAACTGTGCGGTGTTTGATGCTTCGCTATCGTTTCGGCCATGCTCTGGCGTTGGCCTCATCGTCGGCATTTCCATTTACATAGGATTTGCGCAGTTGGCTCATCAACAACCGGAAATTAGCCACGAATTTCACGAATTGACACGAATTTTGCTTTTCTATTCGTGAAATTCGTGGCAGAGAAAGCCTCAACTGCGTAACTCCTATTACATTTATCTCACATGCTTGAGGTGAAGGCTACATTGCCATGAGAAAGGAGGCGGGATCAAAAAATACTTCCAGATTTGTTCTGTCTGGCAAAATAATATGGCATAACGAGTGGTTTATACAAGGAGGTATGTGATGAAAACTTTGAAACTCTTGACCGCTATTGGGCTGGCCTTGAGCGCGCTGATGGCGACGACGCTGGCGTTGAACGGATGGCGCCCTGTCCCCGTCAAGGCGGAGACGATCCCTCACGCACCCACGGCCCCCTCTGCGCCTTCGAC
>DSAR01000022.1 GCA_011046405.1 Chloroflexota bacterium
GAAGCCATAGCTCAGCCCACCGGTGTGCGTCAGCAGGTGGTGGATCGTGATGGGGCGCTTGAGGTCTTCCAGCTCGACGCCCGTCTCGGTCTCGCGTACAAAGACCTTGAGGTCTTCGAATTCGGGGATGTATTTGGCGACCGGGTCGCCGAGGAAGAAGTGGCCTTCCTCGAAGAGCATCATCACCGCTACGCTGGTGAGTGGGTTGGTCATGGAATAGATGCGAAATAGCGTGTCGAACGCGATCGGCTTTTGGGCCTCGACGTCCATCCAGCCGGCCTTGGACAGGTGCGCGACCTGCCCGCGCCGGGCGACCAGGCTGAGCACGCCCGGCAGCGTGCCCTGCTCCACGTACTTTTGCATCACCTGATCGACGCGCTTGAGGCGCGCGGACGAAAAACCTACACTCTCGGGGGAAACGGTGTTCATGGTGCCTCCTCTTGACCTGAGATGATTTGCCGCAATCGAGCCGGTACGCTCTGTTGGCGGGATGTGCCGGAAGGAGCCAAATGGCATCCAGGCGGCATTATACCACCGCTTGACAGAAAAGGGTTCCGGGTACAGAATGTCGTCCAAAAAGGGATAAATCCAGCGAGTTTTTCACGACGAATTTAACCTACACTACGAAGTGCTGTTCATTAAGATAGCTAAGGAGGCAAGCCAATGTCCAGTTCATTCAATACACTCAGCCAAAGCGAGCGGGTCGAATTCTGGCGGGATATCGAAAACAAGATTGAAGAGGTGCTCCAACAATGTGAAGGCCAGCTTACAGCGGAAGTCATTGAAGAAGTCTCCGACTATCTTGCGCATAACGAGTTAGGCCTGGCCTGGGAAACACTCAGCGAGGAATTGGTCGCGCAGGCAGTGCTGCTGCCGGAGTCTGCCCGGCAACTGCTTCTTGAGGCCGGCAGTGGCATGGGATTCGATCAGGCGGGGACGCGAAACTACATTCTTTGGAGGAACATGGCAGATGCCATCGAATCAAACGAAGCAACTTGACATTCAAGTTGCCCACTTGTCAAGATTGGGCGAATGGCTCTATCCTGAAAAAAGCGCGACTAAACGACTAACAGTCGCAACGGTTGCAATGCAATGTGCGCGTGATGTGACTGAAAATCGCCAGCGGATCTCGAACATTGTGCAGCGAATTATGCGGGAACATCCCGATACAGAACTCGTGCTCTTCGGGGAAATGGTCTCAGGCTGGTATAATCCACAAGCGATGATCCAGGCCGGCTCCAATATTTCAGAACCTATTCCTGGCAAAACGACCGAGTTGTTAAGCGATTTGTCGCGGAAGTATGCCATATTTCTCTCTTGTGGCCTATCGGAAAAAGCTGACGACGGTTATCATAATACGCAAGTTCTCATTAATCCTCAAGGGGAAATACAAGCTATTCATCGTAAGTGGAACCTGAAGCTAGCGGAACGCGAAGCGGGCTATGTCCCCGGAGCCAAGCCCATCACTACGACTGAAATCAAGGGGTTGAAGGTGGCCATGATGATTTGTTCGGACTCGGCTCATCCCCGCACGATGAGGGAGCTACTGCGCAGTGGGGCCGAGGTGATCCTCTTCAGTCTGGCCGATGACAGAGATGAAAAATGGTTTGTGGCAAAGGCGCAGGCACGAATGTATGACGCGTGGATCGTGACTGCGAATCGTTATGGACAAGAGCATCATTACTGGAATGGGCATACGGTAATCTCCGATCCTCTGGGACGATTGCGAAAAGTGTCCGTGGATCAAGAAGGGTATCTGGTACACACCCTGAAAATAGCAACTGGGCAGTCCAGAGCACGAAGACTCTTGCGGTACACCTGTGTGAAGGCCCCACTTGTCGTGCATATTTTGCGGAATTGGAGAATTCTAAAGTCGTATTACCAATAGTGTCACTTACAGGATGAATATGGCGAGAAATATCACTGGGTTAGCCGATACACTCATCCGCACCAAGCTACGTCAGCCTTTCGTCCGGTCGGAGTTGGTCCTCAGGCCGCGACTTCAGGCGCGGGTCGCGGAGGGCCTGCGCCGTCCGCTGACGCTGATCACCGCGCCCGCCGGGTTTGGCAAGACCACGCTCGTCGCCTCGTGCGTCGCCGGATGCGGGATGCCCGTGGCCTGGTTGTCGCTCGACAAGGACGATAATCAGCCAGGGCGCTTCCTGCGCTATCTGGTCGCGGCCCTGCGTGAGGCCGATCCCGCAATCGGCAGCGAGGCCGCGCAACTGACGACGGCGGCGTTCCAGGCCCCGCCCGAAGCGATCCTGACCAGCCTCGTCAATGACCTGGATGCCGCCGCCGTGGAGATGGCCTTGGTGTTGGATGACTACCAGTTCATCCACAGCCCGGTCGTCCACGAGCAGGTGGCTTTTTTGCTCGACCATGGCCCCCAGACATTTCACCTGGTCATCGCCACCCGTTCCGATCCCCCGCTGCCGCTGGCCCGGTTGCGCGCGTGCGGCCAGACGATCGAACTTCGCGCCGCCGATCTCAGCTTTACCCGGTTCGAAGCGGCACAGTTCCTCAACGATGGGATGGGCCTCGGTCTGGACGCGGAGGCGGTCGCGCTGCTCGCCGAACGCACGGA
>DSAR01000289.1 GCA_011046405.1 Chloroflexota bacterium
GCCTGATGGGCTTGGCAAACGTTCAAGTTGACGTCGAGCGGGCCAAACCGGCTCCCGGAGAGCAGGATCCACCGTGGATCCTCAACGTCTACGGAAAAGGAAGCGACGCCCTGCTTGGGCGCCGGGGAGAGACAATAGCTGCCTTGCAACGGATCACCCGGTTGATCGTCGGACGTGAGATGTCCAGCTGGATACACCTGGTGGTCGATGTGGAGGGATTCAAAGCCCGTCGCGCCGACTCGTTGCACCAGTTGGCGTTGCGGATGGCGGATCAGGCCATAGAAACCGAGCGTAACATCGCTTTGGAGCCTATGCCCCCACACGAGCGGCGTATCATTCACCTGGCGCTGCGCGATCATCCCCATGTCTTTACCGAAAGCGTCGGAGAAGGCAACCGACGCAAAGTGACCATCATCCCCCGCTGATTGCATGAGATGAATTGAAACGGCGATGGCTAACGTTGAGCCATCGCCGACTGTTATGGATAAACTGGATTATCTGGTCATCGGCCACGTGACCCGAGATATCGTGAGCGATGGCTTCATGGTGGGCGGGACAGCTTCATATGCAGCCCGGACCGCCTTGGCATTGCGCTGCCAGGTGGGTATCGTCACCAGCGTCGGCTTCGATTTCGATTGGCAACAAGCCGTGGGCGATGCCAGGGTCGCGAGCTACCCCGCCGAGCACACGACGACGTTTGAGAATGTCTACGCAAGCAACGGCCGGCGACAGATCCTGCGCCACGTCGCCGAGACGTTGAGGCCAATCATGGTACCGGCTCATTGGAAGGCGGACATTATCCACGTGGGCCCGGTGGCCCAGGAATGTAGCCCCGAATTACTTGATCTCTTCAGAGATGCTTTCCTGGGGATCACGCCTCAAGGGTGGATGCGCTGTTGGGATGAGTCGGGGCAGATCAACCCATGTCAATGGGAGGACGCTGCCCATGGCCTGGCCCAAGCCGACGCCGTGGTGTTGAGCGAGGAGGACGTGGCGGGTGACGAGGCGTTAGCAGCCCTGTACGCCCGCCAAACGCAAGTGCTGGCCCTGACACAAGGCGCAGCCGGTTGCACAGTTTATGCAGAGGGCCAAACACGCCATTTCCCCGCCCTGCAGGTTCAAGCGCTCGATGCGACCGGGGCCGGTGACGTGTTTGCGGCGGCATTCTTCGTGGCCTTACGGCGCCGGAACGACCCGTGGGCCGCGGCTCGTTTTGCCAATGGTGTCGCTGCCCTGTCTGTGACTCAAAAGAGCCTGGCTGGCGTGCCGGGTTCGGACGAAATCCCGGCCGAGCTTTGGGATATGCTCGAAAAGGGTGCGTGAAAGCGACATAACTAAACTGATCCGGTTGTGTTTCATTTCATTTGAGGCCAAGCTCGTAGTAGGCGATTTATCGCCGTAAACATGCGCCGAAGTCGCTGCCTAGCGCCGCTGCCTAGCAGCGCACGCACTACAAACAACGCTCAAAGCATTTGAAACACTCCCAACTGATTTCGAGGTGAGCGACGTGTCAATCATTTACGCGTTGGCGAATCAGAAAGGCGGCGTCGGTAAAACGACGACGGCGGTCAACGTTGGGTCGTACCTGGCGGAATGGGGCCAGCAAGTCCTGATCGTGGACGCGGATCCCCAGGCCAACGCCACGTCGGCCCTGGGATTGGACAAGCACGCCATCCCATCCTCTATTTACGACCTGCTGGTGCAAGATGTCCCCCTGGCGCGCGTGATCCAGCCTACCCGGTACGAACGATTGAGCATTGTCCCCGCCTCTCCCAAACTGGCCGGCGCGACGGTGGAACTGGTCGGCCTGACCCGCCGGGAATATCGTCTGCACGACGCCCTGCGGGGCGTTGACACCGAAAATGGGGATGGCTACGATTACGTCCTGATCGACTGCCCACCCAGCCTGGGCATCCTGACGGTCAACGCGTTGACAGCGACGAACGGCGTGATCATCCCCGTGCAGTGCGAATATCTGGCGTTGGAGGGGCTTTCCCAACTATCCCGCGCAATCGAATTGGTGCGGCGTGCGCTCAATTCCACCTTGCAATTGCGGGGCCTGGTGATGACGATGTACGACGTCCGCACCACGCTGGCCAAGCAGGTCGTCGAGGAGGTCAAGGGCTACTTTCCCGGTCGCGTGTTCAACACCATCATCCCCCGCAACGTCCGGGTGAGCGAGGCGCCCAGTTACGGCGAGCCGATTGCCTCTTACGCGCCGCATTCAGCCGGCGGCCTTGCTTACGCGACCCTGACCAAGGAACTCCTGCTGGGCGACGGGAAAATAAAAGCGCCCGCGAAGAACTGTTGACAGCTACGAGGGACGGGCATGCTTCAAGTAACGTAGAACCAAACATATCACTGTCAGCGCGAAACGTCGTCCACGTTTTACCCCTTACGTTTTAATTAGAAAGCGTAGGACATCCCAATTTCACAATGGGACAGAGTATTCGAGGTAAGATATGTCGCCACGTAAAACCGGTTTAGGAAAAGGGTTGGGGGCGCTGATCCCATCTGCCGATGAGGCGCCTGGCACAGAGCAGGGGGTGATCGAGGTGCCCCTTTCTTCTATCACGCCGAATCC
>DSAR01000542.1 GCA_011046405.1 Chloroflexota bacterium
ATTTCAGACCTCAAGGAGCGGCAAGCCCTGGTGTGGGCTACGATTGAGGCGATGGATGAACCGCCTCCGCCATTGGTGACCAGCAGCATGGAGCGGCTCACCCAGTTGCTCGAGAAAGCTGAATCCGTTCTGCAAGGCGTCCCCATATAGCCGAGCGTCCTCACCTCCAGATCATCAAAATGTGGAGATAAAAATCCACGCCGCGCCGATGACAGTCATCCCCTTTTCGTTTATGCTTATAGTAGCCAGATTTAAATCTTGAACCCAAAGGAGCTTCACCATGCGTACCATTTATAGTCCTATTTACACCCTCCGGCCTTTCGAGCGGGGAATTCAGGAAACTATGGGCAAGTACAGCCGCTTCGTCATGCCCGGCCTGGGATTTCAAATCCCGTTCATCCACGTCGTCCGCACCCGCGACGTCCGCGAGCACACGATGGATATCCAGCCGCAATCGGTGATCACCCAAGACAACGTGGAGATTCAGGTGGATGGCGTGATGTGGGTCCGTCCGGCCATCGAAGAGGAGGCCATCAAGCGCACGTTCTACAACATCGACAACTGGAAACGGGCCGTGATCCAACTGGCGATGACCAACCTGCGCCAGGAGTTCGGCGATCTTACCCTCGACGAGAGCCTGGTGGCCCGCGAAAAGATCGCCGCCAATCTCCAACGGGTGCTGAACAGCTTTGCCGTTGAATGGGGATTGAGCGTCAGCAAGGTGGAAATTCGCCTGATTGACCCGCCAGAAGACATCAAGAAGGCCATGCACAAGCAAAAGACCGCCGAGCAGGAACGCCGCGCCATGAAGTTGCTGGCGACCGGTGAGTTCGAGGCGGCGGAACAGCAAAAACTGGCGATCATCCAGCGCGCGGAAGGCGAACGGGAAGCGGTTATCCAGGTGGCGCAGGGAAAGGCAGAAGCGATCCGCCTGGTCAATGAAGCTGCCGAGCAATACTTCGTCGGCAATGCCCAACAGCTCAAGCAGCTCGAGATGGTGGAAAACTCGCTGCGCGACAATGCCAAGATCGTTATCACCGAGCATGGCATCAGCCCCACCTTGCTGTTGGGCAGCATGCCGGTCACCGTGTCGAAGGAATAGAACAGGTTCGAGGAGAACTGAAATCCTAAATGGACCTCTTATTCGATCCGTTGGTAGGGCAGTTGATCACGGTCATTATCGGTTTTGTGCTCATCGGCTTGCTGGCTCATTGGCTGCAACGCTGGCTCACTCGCTATATCAATAACCGGCGCACACTTTCCAGCCTCGGTCAGGCGACAAAATTCTTGGCGTATCTGGCAGCCGTTGCCCTGGTGGTCACAGTTTTCAGCGGCCAGATCCCTGGTTTGACTGTCACCTTGGGCGTGGCCGGCGCCGGGATTGCCTTTGCGTTGCAGGAAGTCATCGCCAGTGTCGCCGGCTGGATTGCCATCTCTTTCGGCCAGTTTTACATCGTCGGCGACCGAGTGCAACTGGGTGGTATCCGTGGCGACGTTATCCACATTGGTGTGCTGCGGACTTCGCTGATGGAGATCGGTGAGTGGGTGAAAGCCGACCAGTACAATGGGCGTATTGTGCGTATTTCCAACAGTTTCGTCTTCAAGGAGCCGGTCTTCAACTATTCGGAAGAGATTTCGTTCATCTGGGACGAAATCGCCATCCCGGTGCGGTATGGCAGTGACCACAAGTTAGCCCGTGAGATTATGCTCAAGGCTGCTGAAGCAGTGGTGGGCGCTACCATTGACAATGTGACGCACGAGTGGGAAGTGATGCGACAAAAATACCCCCTCGAACATGCCTCGGTGGAACCGCGTGTCTTTCTGATAGCGAATGACAACTGGATGCAAGTCACCTTGCGCTACACAGTGGACGTCAAGCGGCGGCGCGTCATTCATGACGAACTATTTATGTACATTCTCGATGCCATCGCCGAGACCGAAGGGCGCGTGGCGCTGGCATCGGCGACCCTCGAACTGGTGGGGGCGCCGGCGCTCGATGTGCGGCTGCGCTCCGAGCGCGCGGCCCAGAGCTGAACTCACTATGGGCATGGGCCATTATAGCAAAGACAAAAGGAGACTTTCTCTATGGATGCGATAACTATGACGGAACTAAAAACCTTACTGGCCGGATATTCTGGCTGGCACGTCTCACTGTTCATGCCGACCCATCGAGCCGGGCGAGAACTCGAACAGGATCCTATTCGCCTCAAAAACCTGCTGCGCGAGGCAGAGCAGCGTTTGCAAGACAAGGCCTTGCAAGACAAGGCCTTGCAAGGCAAGGGCTTGCAAGGCAAGGACTTGCGTTCTCCGGACGTGCGAGAGATGCTGAAGCCGGCGCAACGCTTATTACAGGAACCCGGCTTTTGGCGGAACCAGAGCGACGGTTTGGCGGTATTCTTTACGCCGGAAACGTTTCACTACTATCGTCTGCCGCTTCCGTTCGAGGAATTGATGGTGATCTCTAACCGTTTTCACCTTAAACCGCTGCTGCCCTTCTTTGCCAGCGATGGGCACTTCTACATCCTGGCGCTTAGTCAAAACCAGATCAGACTGCTGGAAGGCACACGGCACACCG
>DSAR01000110.1 GCA_011046405.1 Chloroflexota bacterium
AGCCACAGCGGGCACGGTCAGGAGACCGGCCCGAGCGAGTTTGCCCCGGTTTATTGAGATGATACATCTGATCCTTGATTTGCTGAATCGATTGGACGTGGACCAGGGCGAGATGGTGTTGGATCCCTTTTGCGGCACCGGCACGACCTTGGTCGAGTGCAAGAAACAAGGTGTTAGGTCTATTGGTATCGATGCAAATCCCGCTTCTGTCTTGGCGTCGCGGGTCAAGGTGACGTGGGACGTTTCCCAGAAACTGATTGCAGAACTCAGCGAGAGCGTGATCAAAAAGAGTCTCCCTGTATCCGAGGCCTTGATGCTCAGCGACACGCCGCTTTTCGCCGATGTCCGAGATGTATCGCAACTCAAGGAGGATTTGTTGTCCAAGTCGCGCGCGGGGCGCTACTTGCTTGATTCAGGTATGATTGATCGGGGGTGGATTGACGAGATCCCGTTCTATATTTCTATCGCCTTACTGACCCAGATTGATGAACTGGATACCGAAGCAAAGTATAGGCGGTTACTCAAACGGGCCCTGGCTTCGTGTATCGTTGAAACTGTGGCTAACGTGCGATTTGGGCCGGAGATATACGTCGTTGACGGTTCCGGCGTTGATGATGTGCTGGCAGCCTTTCAATCGAAAATTCAGGATGTCGTCGAGGATTTGCATGTAGTGAGTGGGATTGATCGTCAGGGAGAGGCGCGTGTGTTTGGTGGAGATTCTCGAAACTGCGCCCAGTTGCTCCGCTCGTCTGACATCGACCATATAGACCACGTCATTACATCCCCGCCTTACCCAACGGAGAAGGATTACACACGAAACACACGGCTGGAGTTGGTCTATCTTGGGTTTGTATATGATCGCAAGAGCCTCCGGCGCATCAAGAAGGCGATGGTGCGTTCGCATAGTAAGGGGATATACAAAGCTGATTCGGATGGCGAGCTGGTCGCCGGTATGCCCGAGATTAAGGCGATTGCTGACGAATTAAGGGAAAAAGTCAAAGACAAGACGTATGGATTTGCTAAAATGTATCCTCGGATCATTGAGGAATATTTCGGGGGAATGTACCGGCATCTGCTTTCCCTTTCGCGGATTATGAGGCCGGGGGGGAAGGCCGCTTACGTAGTGGGGGAACAAAGGACTTATTTGCAAACCTACACACCAACCGCCTCGATTCTTTGCCAGCTCGTCGATCGTCCTGAAATCGACTTCCGGGTGATTGATATACCGGTCTGGCGTGTTCGACGAGGCACCACCGGATCTGGAGATCTGCTCAAGGAAGAGATTCTCATTATCCAGAAGACATAGCTGAGGAGAGATATATCTCACATGAAGGTACTGATTGTTCTGACCTACTATCGGCCGCACACCAGCGGCCTGACCATCTACGCCGAGCGGCTGGCCCGGGGCTTGGTGGCGCGCGGGCACCAGGTGACGGTGTTGACCTCCCGCTTCGACCGCGCCTGTCCACCTGAAGCTGTGGAGGATGGCGTGCGCGTCGTGCGGGCCCCTGTGCTGTTCCGCGTCAGCAAGGGCGTCATTATGCCCACCTTCGGCCTGTTGGCGACCCGCCTGGTTCCCCAGCACGACGTCATCAGCCTGCACCTGCCCCAGTTCGACGCGGCCGGGGTGGCGCTTCGAGGGCGTCTACTGGGCAAACCGACGACGTTGACCTACCATTGCGACTTGCGACTTCCGCCGGGCCCGTTCAATTGGGCTGTCAATCAAGTGGTGCACGGGATGAACCGTTTGGCCGGTTTTCTGGCCCATCGGGTCGTCGCCTACACCCAGGATTTCGCTGATCATTCCCCCTTCCTGCGTCTGTTCAGCGATAAGATCGAGGTGATTCCCCCGCCAGTGGAACTCCCGGAGATTGGCGCCGGCGCCATCGCGGGGTTTGCCAAGACGCACACCCTCAACGGACGGGGACCCGTCATCGGTATGGCCGCCCGATTGGCGACCGAGAAGGGGGTCGAGGTGCTCCTGCGCGCGCTCCCCCGTATCCTGGAGGTCTACCCGGACGCGCGGGTGCTTTTCGCCGGGCAGTACCGGGATGTGATGGGGGAGGAGGCCTACGCCGAACGCCTGGCGCCCCTGCTCCGCCGTTACGAAGAGCGGTGGACGTTCCTGGGGATTCTCAACCCGTTGCAAATGGCCGCTTTCTATCCCAACCTGGACGTCATCGTGGTGCCCAGCCTCAACTCGACCGAGACCTTCGGGCTGGTGCAGGTCGAGGCGATGTTGTGCGGCACGCCGTCCGTCGCCAGCGACCTGCCTGGTGTACGCCAGCCGGTGCTGCAAAGTGGAATGGGCGAGATCGCGCCCATCGGTGACAGCGAGGCGTTGGCCGAAGCGATTATTCGTGTAGTGAATAATCAGGAAAAGTACATCCGATCCAAAGAGGAGATCGCGGGCCGCTGGTCTACGGCACGCACGGCGGCGGGTTACGAAGCGTTGTTCGAGCGACTGTTGGAGGGTGCGGCGTGATGGCACAGGATCGGACGGCTGGGGATGACCTGCTCTGGCGTCACATACGCGACATCCCCGCCTTC
>DSAR01000262.1 GCA_011046405.1 Chloroflexota bacterium
CGGAACTATCGCTGCCCTTGTAGGCCCGCACCCGGTAGCAGTAGGTGGCGGGGCTGAGGCCGGTGTTGCTGTAACTGGTCACGCCGGTGCCCACCGTGGCGAGGTTGGCCCACGAGCCGCCGTCGATCTGGCGTT
Source organism: Chloroflexota bacterium (assembly GCA_011046405.1). Taxonomy (GTDB): domain Bacteria; phylum Chloroflexota; class Anaerolineae; order B4-G1; family B4-G1; genus DSAR01. The sequence goes on from DSAR01000262.1 coordinate 136, forward strand.
GGATCTGGAACCCATCCTCACCGGTCGAGTTGTCCTGCCACGTCAGGTCGATCTGGTCCGGCGGAGTGGCGGTGGCCTGCAGATCGCTCGGCGGCGGCAGAACTTGCCCACCGCTGACAGAGACTGTCCCCTCGTGCGGATCGTAGTTGGGCGCGGTGACGGTCACGTCCATCGTGCCATCGCTGGCGGGACTGATTGTCGCCTCGAAACGACCGGTGCCATCGGCTCGGCCGTAGGTGTAGACGTCGTTTCCCTTGGAGAGGCACACCAGCGCGTTGGCCACGCCTGTCTCCACGGCGTAGGTCTGCGAACCGGTGGAGATAGTCCCAGCGTAGGAGGGATTGAACGTCGATGGATCTTGTGTGTAGAGCGGCAATTCCGGATCGCCCAACAGGTTCAAGGAGAATTGCACCCAGCGCATCGTGTCGTAGGTGCCGGATGATCCAGCCCAGTATTCCTTGGCCTTGGCGAATGCGGCGCCCACCTGTTGGGTATAGCCAGCCGGTTCACCGTTGAACAGGTACTTGTAATACTGCCGGTTGTACATAAAGGATGCACCGTGGGAATTCATGGTTTGAATACCCCATCCGTAACGGCTGCCGCCGATGTAGGTCACGGCGCCGCCGTTTCCATTGCGGATGAATCCCTCGCTCAATGCAACCTCTCGGTCGAAAGCATTGGTGATACAAGCAATCGTGACGATATTGGTGTACTTACCCGGGTTATTCACACTCTGTGCGTGGGAGGAGGAATAAGAAGAGCCTGATTCCATGCCCCAGATAGACGTATTGCCGTGGGTGGCCATGTGGAAGTGGTTGTAGCCGTTGCTGATCTGCTGGTTGAGATTGGCTATGGTCACGTTATAGGAGGAACCGCCGAAGTCGGTCGCCGTGTCGTAGAAGCGGTAGCGGGTGCCGTTCCAATAAGGATTGATGTAGTTGTTGTACATCAGTTCCGACTTGGCCTCCGCGTCGCCTGTGTTCCACAGTTTGACGCCGGTGAGCAGCAGCTTCCGGGCAAAACCCGAGCTGGGGAAATCCTTCTCATACGCCAGCGTCTTGTTCACGATGGCCGTGGCCTGGGCCAAGGTTCGGACAGACAGACGTCCAACGAACACGTCCGGCCCCATGTCGATCGAGTCGCTCGTCTCGCAGGCCCGACTGTTGCCATTGTCATTCCACTCCATGTCGTCCAAACCAGCGTAGTATAGATCGGTCGGGTTGGTCGAATCGGTGTAGTTATTGAACTGGACGTAACAATCGTAATCGGGGACAATGTTGCTATCTCCGGCCAGGACGACCCACACGGTTCCCTTGTTCTGTGCATAATCCTTGATGCACTCCTTGATCTTGCGCTGGTTTGTGGATCCCGGGTAATTGCTGTAGATCCAATCCACCGTGACTGCCTCTGCGGGCACCCCCTTCTTGGTCTTCCACTCCAGCAGTGGTTGAAATGCGCTTAGCAGCGAAGCGTCGGTGATGAGCAGGTACTTGACGTCGTTGGGATCGGAGGGCGAGCCAAGCGCGGCTTGCTCGTATTGGGCCGGTATGTCCTGGGGATTGAGCACGCTGCTGGCGACAAACTGCTCGAAGATGGGGTCGGGGTTGGAGTAGGAAAGCGTCCTCGCGGCTCGATCCTTGCTTAAGGACAGGGTGATGTCCGTGCGCAGCGAGACCTGGCCCGTGGCCGGCACGTACACCAGCGGATAAACCCGCACCAGCGCCACGTGATACCCCCGGATGACTATCGTGTCGACCAACTTGGCCACCGGGTTCTGGATTGGTTCCGAACTGGCGTAGACCACCGGATCGGGCGGCGCGAAATCTGGCGGCTCTTGCGAGAGTGGGTAGGCGGGCTGGTTGGGAATGATTTTATAAGCGTCATCCAGCACGATCTCGCCTTTGACGTTTGTCTCTAGCATCAAGGCGTCAGTGCCGGCGGGTAGAAGGATCTGCACGTTGCAAACCGGCAGCGCAGGTTCCCCTACTTTACCTTCCAGTTCACACACGTTTCCTCCAAAGCTGGCCTCTATCAGATCATACGTGACTTGGTCGCCCCCTTCGATCCGGGCGAAACTCAGGTCGCTCATGCTAAAATTGACCGTATGTCCAGTTAATTGAGCCATTGTTGGCAGTATTGGGAACACGCCCAATATCAGCGTTATCAAAATCATCAATCTCACTGCCTGGTTTATGAACTTGTGTTGCATTTTTCTCCTTTTTCTTCTCGAGTTTGTGGAATCCATTTCAGGCGGGGGGAGAGGCTTTTCTGCGTTCTCACCCCCGCCTGACGTGCTACATCTGTTGTCTAAAGTGCTACTCGATCAACACGTCGTCGATAGCAGCCTCGACCAGGCTGGCGGCGCCGTCGTCGGCCGCCTCGACCAGCAGGTAGATCGTCTGCCCGGCGAACG
>DSAR01000529.1 GCA_011046405.1 Chloroflexota bacterium
ACCCCTACCCGCGCATCGAACGGGGCTACGTCTACCTGGCCCAGGCAGCCTACCAACTGGCCCGCGACGACTTCGACGCCGCCCTGGCGATCGACGACACACTGCCCCGCGCCTACCTGGGACGCGGACAGGCTCGCTTCTACCTCAAGGCATGGAGCACTGCCACAGAAGACCTCGAAGAGGCCATCGCGCTCAATCCAGACCTGGCCGACGCCTACGCATGGCAGGGCTACATCCTTTATCACCGGGGAGCATACGCCCCGGCCATCGACGCCCTGCGCCAGGCCATCAGCCTCGACACGGCCCGTGGCGAAAAAGATCCCGTCAAGCACGTTCACCTGGGCCACGCACTCCGCGAAAGCGGCCGCCCGGCTGCCGCCGTCGCCGCATACGACGCCGCCCTCGTCCTGGCCCCCAACGACGTCCGCGCCCACGTGGGGCGGGCTCGCGCCCAATCAGACCTGGGCGACCTGGAGGCCATGCAAGTCAACCTGAGCCATGCGATGAGCGCCGGCCCCTTCGACCCGGAGGCCCTCAACGGGCGCGCCTGGCTCTACGCTCAACACACACCCCAACGACTTTTCGAGGCCCGGCAACTGGCCCAACAGGCAGTGGATCGGGCCCCAACCGACCTGGACCGTGCCCGTTATCTCTTCACCCTCGCCTGGATCACCTACCAGCAAAATTACGACGAGCAGGCCATCGCCATCCTGGAGGAGGCCGCCGCCTTAGCCACCATCGAAGGAGAGGTCATCTACGAACAAATCCCGGCCCTCCTGGAGGAAATCAAATCCACCCAATAACCCAATCACCCAATCACCGGTTGACAAAAGCATTTCTATGTGGTAGCATTTCCACGTTACCCAGTCCTTTATCCAAGAAAATAACCGCTCACCGGCCGGACCACCCCAATCTCGAAATTGCGGCAGTTTTCCCTCACGGATCGAGGGAAACATCACAAGCTGGCATGCCGCCCCCAAGGCAGGTTCGCCCCCGCTCAAACTCTTGAGCCGCACGGATGACATCGTTAAAATATTAAAGAATGAACAGGTCGTCTTTCCGGAGACATTGAACCCGGTATCGACATCGAAAATAGGCGCCGCTCCTTGAGGCCAGGACGATGGAGACCTTCCAGGAGACCGGCCCGAAATGGAAATAAAAGAAAAGTGAAGCACCGTATCGAAGTATTCTGGCAGGCTGATCTACCCGACGGGCGGGTCAAAGACACGCTCGCGCAAATCGCTCAACTAGGCATCGAGAACGTCCGGCAAGCCCAAGTGAGCGACATTTACTTTATCAAGGGAAACCTCTCGCCCGAGGACCTGGCAGCCCTGGCCCAGGCACTCCTGGCCGATCCAATCGTCGAGGGCTACCACGCCGAGCCTATCCCTCCGACGGGCAACGATGGTGAGGAAGACAGTCAAAACGTCGTCGAGGTCGGCTACCGCCCCGGCGTGACCGATCCCGTCGCCACCCACCTCCTCCAACGGGCCCACATGATGGGCCTGGACACCGTCGAGGCCACGTCCACCGGCACCCGCTACACCTTCGAGGGGGATCTTGCGGAGGCGGACCTGCACCGCATCGCCCGGCAGGCCCTGTGCAACGACGTCGTCCAGACCTACGCCCTGGGCCATTTGGCGCCGGTCTTCGTCCCCCAGGCCGAGCCCTCCGACGAGGTTGAGATCATCCCCATCCGCGAGGCCGACGACGAGACCCTGGCCCGCATGAGCGTGGACCGGGTGCTATTCCTCTCGCTGGAGGAGATGCGCGCCATCCGCGACGAATTCCGCCGGCTGGACCGCGAGCCCACCGACGTCGAACTGGAGACCCTGGCCCAGACCTGGTCCGAACACTGCCAGCACAAGGCCTTCAAATCCCGCGTGCGCTACATCTGTCGCGGCGGCCTGCCCCGGCAACTGCCGGGTGGGAGGACCATCCCCCCGTCCCACGAGGAGACCATCGAGCGCGGCATTTTCCGCGCCTACATCCGGGGCGCCACCGAGCGACTGGAACCAGACTGGGTGCTCTCTGTCTTCGTCGACAACGCCGGCATCGTCGCCTTCGACGACGAATTCGAGGTCTCCTTCAAGGTCGAGACCCACAATCACCCCTCGGCCCTGGAGCCTTTCGGCGGGGCCAACACCGGCGTGGGCGGTGTCATCCGCGACGTCATCGGCGTGTCGGCCCGCCCCATCGCCAACACCGACGTGCTCTGCTTCGGCCCGCTGGACATGGCCCGCGCGGACATGCCCGAGGGCATCCTCCACCCGCGCCGCATCGCCCGGGGCGTGGTGGCCGGCATCGAGGATTACGGCAACAAGATGGGCATCCCCACCGTGTCTGGCGCCATCCTCTACGATCCCGGCTACGCGGCCAACCCGCTGGTCTATTGCGGCTGCGTGGGCCTGGCGCGGCAGGGCCAGCACCGGCGCGATCCCCAACCCGGCGACCTGTGCGTCGCCCTGGGCGGGCGCACCGGCCGCGATGGGCTCCACGGCGCCACCTTCTCCTCGGCCGAACTGACCCACGAGACCGGCCAGAC
>DSAR01000147.1 GCA_011046405.1 Chloroflexota bacterium
CCTCCACCGCCGCCGGAAGCGACGGCGACGCCAGCGACGCCGTCGACTGACCCAACGGCGTCGCCCACGCCCACGCCCACGCCCACATCCACGCCGGAGGAGACGGTTATGCCAGAGGAAACGGTCACACCGACGCCGACGCCCCAGGCGACTGTTGCAGCGACCGACGTCGCGACCGACGCCAGCGGCGCGCCGGTGGAGACGGAAGGAACCCCAGGCGCGCCCAGCGTCACGCCCGGCGGTGAAGGAGACGTCACAGAGGGCTTGGCGGTAGAGCCGGAGGCGTCTCCGCAATCCACGACGGAACCTGCCGGGCCATCGGCCTCGGCGACAGTGGGGGCCGGAGAAAGCGCCGCGCCGACTGCCGTGCTCACGACGGCGTCGGAACCGGCGCTGTCGGACGGTGTGGCGGTCGCCAACGTGACGTTCTGCGGCGGGGCGGGATTGATCTTGCTTGGTCTGATCCTGTTGGCGGTGTGGCGCTTCCGTGGCTAAGCGTCAGTGGCTGCCCTGGGCCGGGTTGATCCTGATCGGCGTGGGCCTGGCGCTGATCCTGCTGGGGTGGACCAACGCCCGGCAAGCGTCGACTCAGCCTCAGCCCGAGCCGACGGACGCGCCGCCGGTCGCGCCGCCGACCCTGACGCCGGAACCGCTCTTGCCTACTCGCACGCCGGCAGAGGCGGGCCAGGTCGCTGAGCCGAGTGCGACGCCGAGCAGTACGCCGGGCCAGGGGCCTACGTCCACCGCTAGACCGACGCGGACGGCGACGCCTACGCGAACGCCGACACCCCTCGTCACAAAGGCGACGATTGCGGCGACGCCGACGCCGAAGGGGGAAGCGCCGACGCAGACGCCACCTTCAACGCCGGACGCCACGCCGGACTTGACGCCGACGCCGCTCCCGACGGAGACGCCGGCGCCAGCCCAACCGCCCTCAGACGCGGGAGACGTGACGACGTTGTGGACCGGTCGGCCCCGGTGGGGCATCGGGGTGGCGCAGGGGCCGCTCTCCCGGTACAACGTGGGTCCCTTGCGCCTGGGGTGGTACCTGAATTGGCGCACCAACCCGTCGCCGGGCGGCCTGATGTTCGCCCAGATGATCCGCCTCAGCGGGGGCGCGTTGCGGCCCAATGCGGAGGAGATCACGCGCATTGCCCAGGCGAGCCCCGGCTCGCTGTGGCTGGTGGGCAACGAGCCGGACGTGAAGTGGCAGGACAACGTCGCGCCGGCGACCTACGCTCGTCTCTACCACGACGCTTACGCCGCCATCAAAACGGGCGATCCGAGCGCCTTCGTCGCCATCGGCGGGGTCGCGCAACCGACGCCGCTGCGGATGCGGTACCTGGACATGATCTTGCAGTCCTACCGGGATCAGTTTGGGGCGGAGATGCCGATCGACGTGTGGAACGTCCACAATTTCGTCCTGCGCGAGGAGCGCGGGTCGTGGGGCGTGGACATCCCGCCGGGCATGGGCGACAATCACGGCATGCTCTACGAGATCACCGACAGCAGCAATATGGACATCTTCCGCCGCCAGATATACGATTTCCGGCGCTGGATGGCCCAGCGGGGATACCGGGATAAGCCGCTCATCGTCTCGGAATATGGTATTTTGATGCCGGAGGATTATGGGTTCCCACCGGACGTGGTAGCGAGTTTTATGACCAGCACCTTCGATTTCTTCCTCAGCGCCGCCGACGGGGGGATAGGCTATCCGGGCGACGGCAACCGCCTGGTGCAGATGTGGTGCTGGTACAGCTTGGACGATTCGGCCGATTATTACCCGACGGGCAACCTCTTCGATCCGCACACGGGGGCGATGACGCCGGTGGGACAGGCCTGGGTGGATTATGTACAGTGATTTTGAGGTGTCTTCTCAATAACACAGGGATATGCAGGGCGGAATGCCATTTCGCCTTTGAGGGTATTTGGTGGATATGACGCAGGACGTTATCACGTTCGATCACGTATCGAAGAAATTCTCTCTCCACCTGGAACGCGCTCGCTCGTTCCAGGAATTGGCGGTGGCGTTGTTGCGACGGGGCGACGGCGCGAGTTTGTTCGAGGAGCGGGAGGAATTCTGGGCGCTGAAGGATGTCAGCTTTTCCGTCCAACGGGGAGAATCGGTGGGCATCATTGGGCCCAACGGGGCGGGGAAGAGCACGACGCTCAAACTGTTGACCCGCATCATCGAGCCGACGTCGGGGCAGGTGGAGATTCGGGGTCGAGTGGGCGCTTTGTTGGAGCTGGGCGCCGGTTTCCACCCTGATCTGACGGGGCGGGAAAACGTCTATCTGAACGGGTCGATCCTGGGCCTGAGCCGCGCGGAGATCGACCGGAAGATGGACGATATTGTGGGTTTTGCGGAACTTGAGCGCTTTATTGATATGCCGGTGAAGCACTACTCGTCGGGGATGTACGTGCGGCTGGGGTTCTCGGTGGCGGTGCACACGGAGCCGGAGATTTTGCTTATTGACGAAGTATTGGCAGTAGGGGATCAGAACTTCCAACGTAAGTGTATGGATCATATTTACGAGATGAAG
>DSAR01000249.1 GCA_011046405.1 Chloroflexota bacterium
GAGGCGCACCTGGGCAGCATCTCGCCGGGCAAGTTGGCCGATTTGATCCTTCTCGACCGGGACATCCTGGCGCTCGAACAGACCGCGCCGGTGGAAATCGCCCAGGCGCAGGTGGTCATGACCATCTTCGACGGGCGCGTCGTGTACGAGGCATGACGGAACGCCAGCATTGGAGCGCCAGCATCCTGCTGGCATGTATGCCGTCAAGATGACGCGGACTAACCGCCCGGCCCGTTCTGATTAAGGTGTATGTAAAGTGACGACTGTGCGCGTAACGCTCAAACTCTTCACGACGTATCGTCGCCATCTTCCGCCAGGCAGCGTGGGAAACGCCTGCGAACTGAATGTGTCGGCCGGGACGCCGGTGCTCGACCTGTTGGCCCGCTTTAGCGTTCCCCACGAGCCCGGCGCCAGCGTCGTCCTGGTCAATGGTCGGGACGTCTCCCCGGGGCAAACGCTGGAGGCGGGCGACATCGTGGCTGCCTTCCCGGCCATAGCCGGCGGCTGAGAGATGAAAACGCATTTATTCCTCTCCAAGCAGATGCCTGGGTGCTTACTTTGATCCCAGTTTTAAGCGCCGGACAACTTTTTCAGCGTTTTGTCAGTCAATCAGACTCCTCAGTTCATTTCAAATCAGGAGGCAAAAATGTTTGGATGGCACGGTAAAATCCTCAGAATCAATCTGACGAACGAACAAAGCACGGTGGAGACGATAAATCCCCAGACTGCCAGGGACTTCATCGGCGGTCGAGGTTGGGCGATCAAATACCTCTACGACGAGGTCGATCCGAGCGTGGATCCCCTCGCGCCGGAGAACAAACTTATCTTCGCGACCGGTCCGCTGACGGGTACGCCCGCCCCGACCGGCAACCGCTACATGGTGGTCACCAAGGCGCCGCTTACCGGGGCGGTGGCTTGCTCCAACTCCGGCGGCGTCTATCCCACCGAGATGAAACGCACCGGTTTCGACATGTTCATCTTTGAGGGGCAGGCGGAGCGACCAGTCTACGTCGGATCAACGACGGCGAGGTGGAGATCCGCCCGGCCGAGCACCTGTGGGGCAAGACGGTCTCCGAGACCGAGGACGCGCTTCTGGAAGAGACCGATCCCAAGGCCAGGGTGGCTTGCATCGGCCCGTCCGGCGAGCGACTGGTCAAGATGGCGAGTATTATGAACGATAAGCATCGGGCGGCCGGCCGTTCCGGCGTGGGGGCGGTCATGGGGAGCAAGAACCTCAAGGCGGTTGTCATTCGAGGGACGCAAAAGGTCGAGTTGGCCGAGGCGAAGCAGATGCGCGATCTGTGTCGCACGGTGCGCCAGGAAGTCATCGCCGACGTGAAGAAAGGCTCATCGTTGCACGAGTACGGCACCGCCTACGTGCCTATCGTGACCAACGAGCTGGGTATCCTGCCGACCTACAACTTCCAGACGGGCGTTTTCGAGGATGTGGAGGGCATCACGGGCGTCGTCCTCACGGAGAAATACCTGATCCAGCCCAAACCTTGCTTTGGCTGTCCCATTGCCTGCGGGCGACACACCCGCGTGGAGGGGCCGGAGATTTACAGCGGCGAGGGGGAGGGACCGGAGTATGAGACTATCGCCGCCCTGGGGAGCGCCTGTGGGATTGGGGATATGGCCGCGATCACCAAGGCCAATTACCTGTGCAACGACCTGGGAATGGACACGATCTCCGTCGGTATGACGATCTCCTGCGCGATGGAGATGGTCGAAAAAGGCATCTTGCCGGCGGACGACGTGGGACGTCCGCTCCGTTTTGGTGACGCTGAGGCGGTGCTCGATCTGATCCGCCAGATGGCGTACCGGGAGGGTTTCGGCGATCTGTTGGCCGAGGGCAGCTATCGCCTGGCGGAAAAGTACGAGCATCCCGAATTCTCCATCACGGCCAAGAAGCAGGAATTCCCCGGCTACGACCCACGCGGTTCCAAGGGCATGGGCCTGCTGTACGCCACTTCCAACGTCGGCGCCTCCCACATGGCGGGTGATCTGGCTTATATGGAGGTCTTTGGCACCCCGAAGAAGCTGGACCCGCTGACCCTTGAGCGCAAGCCGTGGTACATCAAGCATTTCGAGGACCTATTCACCGTCATCGACGCGGCTGGGTTGTGCGTCTTCCTTTCCATCCGCTACCTGTGCGACGCCGATTACGAAGTGGCGCCCACCCGGATGGCGGAGGTGCTCAGCCTCGCCACCGGCGCCGATTACACGGCGGAGAGTCTGATGCAGGCCGGGGACCGAATCTATACCCTGGAACGGATGTTCTTGATCAGGGCCGGCTTCACCGGGGCGGACGATACATTGCCCAAGCGGATGTTGGAGGAACCCTTGCCCGAAGGCCCGGCCAAGGGCCACGTGGTCGAGTTGGACGTGATGTTGCCCGAGTTTTACCAATTGCGCGGTTGGGACGAGGACGGCGTCCCCACCGACGCCAAGCTGGAGGAACTGGGACTGGCGCGCCAGAGTCTATGACAGAAAAAAACGGTCGGTACTAC
>DSAR01000436.1 GCA_011046405.1 Chloroflexota bacterium
CATCTTGTCGTCCTTCATGTACCCCTACGTCCACGCCACGGCGACCGACGACGCCGCCGGCGGCAACACCAGCGAGTTCAGCGGGCCGCCGCCGGTGCTCAGTTCCGTCTGGCCCACCGGCACCGTCGAGGGGACGCGCAACCTGCGGGTGACCATCGACGGCGCTCGCTTCCGCGACAACGCGCCGCTGGGGGTGAGCATGGGCGTCAGTGTGACGGTGAGGAGCGTGCAGTTCATCAGCACGACCCGCGTCAGGGCCTACGTAGACGTGCCGTTGGGCGCGCCGGGCGGGCCGCGGGACGTGACCGTCACCAACTACGACGGCCAGAGCGGCACGCTGGCGGACGGTTTCGAGGTGACCGTGATCCCGCCGCCACCCCCACAGGTGACCGACGTGACGCCGGACGAGGCAGCGCAGGGGGGCAGCGGGCGGGTGACGATCCGCGGCGCCGACTTCATCGACCTACCGACCGTGACCGTCAGCGGCGCCGGCGTGACCGTACACGACGTGACCTTCGAGGACGAGACGTGGCTGGCGGTGGAGATCGAGATCGCCTCCGGCGCGGCCCTGGGTCCGCGCGACGTGACGGTGACCAACCCCGACGGCGGGGGGGACACCCTGGCGGACGCGCTGACGATCATCGAACCCCACTTCGAGGAGGTCGCCGCGGCGACCGGTGTGGACGACGCCGCCAGCACCTACGGCGTGGCCTGGGTCGATTACGACGGTGACGGACGCTTGGACCTCTTCGCTGCCAACGACGGCGCCCCCTCCCGGCTGTACAAGAACTGGCTGCCCGACGGCACGCTGGGCGGGTTGGCCTTTGCCGACGTGGCGGAGTGGGCCGGCGTGGCGCAAGACGGGTACGAACCAGCCATCGCCTGGGCCGATTTCGACCTGGACGGCGACCTGGACTTTTTCTTCACCGGCGGCCCTGGCGCGCACTATCTCTACCGCAACGAGGGGGACGGGACGTTCACCGACGTGACCTTCCAGGTGGGCGGCGAGACGTTGGCCGCCTTCCCCGGCAACCCGGAGGGGGTCGCCTGGGTCGACTACGACCGGGACGGCGACGTGGACCTGTTCGTCGGCGTCAGCGGCGGGCCGAGCCGCCTCTTCCGCAACGAGCGGCGACAGCCGGGCGGCGCGTGGGCCTTCACCGAGGTTGGCGCGGCGGCCGGCGTGAACGCCGCGTTGAAGGCGCGCTCTGGCGTGGCCTGGGGTGACGCGAGCGGCGACGGTTGGCCCGACCTGTTCGTCGTGACGGCCGACGGCCGGCACACCCTCTACCGCAACCGGCGGGATGGGACCTTCGCCCGGGCGAGCGCTGCGGTGGGGCTGGGCAGCGGGGGCGGCGGCGGCGCGGCCTGGGCCGATTACGATAACGACGGTGACCTGGACCTGTTCGTCGCCAACGAGGATTGGAACGGGCCGGACACCCTCTACCGCAACGAGGGGGATGGCACATTCACCGACGTGACGGAGGCGGCCGGCGTGACGCTCAACCGGACGTCGCGGGCGGTGGCCTGGGCCGATTACGACAACGACGGCTGGCTCGACCTGTACGTGGGCGACCGCTTCTACCCGGACAAGCTCTACCGCAACGAGGGGGACGGGACCTTTAGCGACACCGGGCTGCTGGTCAATCTGGATGAAGGGTACAGCGCCAGCGGCGCAGCCTGGGGCGATTACGACGCGAATGCACAGCATTCGCCCGACGGCTTCCTCGATCTCTACGTCGGCCGGGAGGATGGGGCCAATCTGCTCTACCGCAACCGGTTGGCGGGGCGCGGCGGGCACTGGCTGCACGTCAAGCTGGTGGGCGTCTACAACCAGTCCAGCGCGATCGGGGCGCAGGTGTGGGCGAGCGGCGGCGGGATGACGCAGATGCGCCAGGTGAGCGGCGGGTCGGGCTTCTACTCGCAGGATAGCCTGGCGCTCGAGTTCGGCTTTGGCGATTACGACGGCCCGGTCGATCTCGAGATTCGGTGGCCCCTGGGGCGGGGCCAGGTCTACACCGCCACCGTGGCGCTCGACCAGGCGATCACGGTCACCGACGAGTTCCTGATCGGCTTCTCCCGCCAGACGGCGCGGGAGATCGCGGAAGGAGAGGCGGTCACCGGGGCGGCCGAGAGCACGATAGGCGCCGACTGGTACAAGATAAACGTGCCGCAGCCGGGGTCGACGCTGACGGTCACGTTGAGCGGGTTACAGGAGGATTACGATCTGTATCTCTTCGCGCCTGAGGTGGACGAGGAGACCGGGCAGTTGCGCGACATCGGGCAGATCGGCACGCTGGGGCAAATCGGTACCCTGGGGCAGATCGGGACGTTGGGCCAGATTGGCACCTTGGGGCAGATCGGCACCCTCGGCGCCCTGGGCAGCATCGGCGATTTGCTGGACCTGGGGCAGATTGGCACACTGGGGCAAATTGGCACCCTGGGCCAGATCGGTACGTTGGGCCAGATCGGAACCCTGGGGCAGATCGGCACCCTGGGG